>CBDTUG010000081.1:0-6677 GCA_965363555.1 uncultured Thermoanaerobaculia bacterium | reverse complement strand
CGACGCCGTCATGGACTATGCACAGCGGGTGGTGGATACGGCGCGAGCCCGGGGATTGAGGGCCGAACTGGATGCACGGTCTGAGAAGTTAGGCTACAAGATCCGCGAGGGTGAGGCCATGAAGGTTCCGTATCTGTTGGTCATCGGGGGCAGGGAAGCCGAAAATGGCACTGTTTCCTTGCGCTTGCGTCATCGCCGCGACGAGGGTGTGCAGAGCCTGGATGCCGTGCTCGATCGTGTGGAAGAAAAAATTGAAACCCGTTCTTTAGAACTGTGACAAGGAGAGAATCATGCCGAAACTGAAGACACACCGAGGCGCGGCCAAGCGGGTCAAGAAGACCGGCACCGGCAAATTCAAACGCCACCACGCCTACACATCCCACATCCTTTCAAAGAAGAGCCGGAAGAGGAAACGCAACCTGAGGGACTCGGCAATAGTCAAGCCCTGTGATGCGAAAGTGCTCGCAATGATGTTGCACGGCTGAGGAGAAGACATGCGCGTAAAAAGAGGTACAGTTCGTAAGGATCGCAGAAAGAAGATTCTCAATTTGGCCGAAGGCTATTGGGGTGGCAAAAGCCGCCTGCACCGAACGGCCAAGATTCAGGTCGAAAAGTCCCTGCAGTACGCCTATCGGGATCGGAAGCAGCGCAAGCGCCACTTCCGCAGCCTGTGGATCACGCGGATCAATGCGGCGGCTCGGATCAATGGCATGAGCTATTCGACCTTCATTTGCGGCCTCAAGAATGCCGGATGTGAATTGGACAGGAAAGTTCTCGCGGATCTCGCCGTGCGTGACCCGCAGGCATTTGGGCAATTGGTCGAAATGGCCAAGCCGAAAGCCTGACGCTGTGGGCGTTGCACGGCTCGACGAGGTGCGGGCCGCCTTCCTCGCGGACCTCGAGTCTGCGAGGGGTGACTCGGAGGCTGTGGAGAGAATCCGGGTCCGGTATGCGGGGCGGCGTTCTGGTCTTCTGCTGGAGTTGACGGCGGCCTTGCGTGATCTCCCAAATGAGGAGAAGCGCGATTATGGTCGGACTCTCAATGAGCTGAAGAAACTGGTGGCCGAGCACCTCGAGGCTGCCAAGGATGGCGTCCGTTGTGGACAGGCCTCCAGCTTGGAGGTTGATGTCACCTTGCCCGGGCTGACTCTGCCCAGAGGGGCCGAGCACCCGGTGCACCTGGTGCGGCATCGCATCGAAGAGATCTTTCTTCGAATGGGCTACGACGTCGAAGACGGCCCCGAGATCGAGGACGATTGGCACAACTTCGAGGCGTTGAACATTCCGCCGGATCATCCCGCCCGGGATGACCAGGACACGTTCTACGTGCCCGGTGGGCGCCTGTTGCGAACCCACACCTCTCCGGTTCAAGCGCGGGTGATGGAACAACGAAAACCGCCGATCAGGATCATTGTTCCCGGCAAGGTCTATCGCCGCGACTCTGACCTCAGGCATTCGCCGATGTTTCATCAGATCGAGGGCCTTCTGGTTGACGAGGGCGTCACCTTCGGCAACCTCAAGGCGACACTGGAGACTTTCCTGCACGCACTGTTTTCCGAACACGGAGTCGATGTGCGGTTCAGACCCAGCTACTTTCCGTTCACAGAACCGTCGGCGGAGGTCGATATCACCTGTATTTTCTGTGGCGGATCCGGTTGCGGGGTCTGTTCCCGGTCCGGGTGGATCGAAATCCTGGGCTCAGGCATGGTTGACCCGCGGGTTTTCGAAGGTGTCGGCGTTGACGCTGACCGCTATACCGGCTTTGCCTTTGGCCTTGGTCTCGACCGCGTGGCCATGTTGCTGTACGGCATTCCCGATTTGCGGCAGCTCTTTGTGGGCGACCAGAGGTTGACGAGGCAGTTCGCATGAAATTCGATCTCGAGTGGATGCGGCAACACATTGAGGGCGATTGTGATGCCGACACGCTGTCCGAAGCCCTGACCCACTGCGGTTTTTTGGTTGAGACACGCGATGCGGCCGGGGATTCGGAGATCTGGGACATCGAGGCAACGACCAATCGACCCGACGTTATGTGCCACCGTGGCCTGGCCCGAGAGGCAGCCCTGGCTGTTGGGGCACGGCTCAAGGCCCTGGACTCGACGGTCGAGGAGAGTGGCGAAACGGCCCAGACCCTGGCCTCGATCGAGATTCGGGATGAGGATCTCTGCTCCCGGTATATCGGGCGGGTTCTGCGGGGCGTGAGACTGGTTGAGTCTCCGGATTGGCTCAAAGAACGGCTCGAGCGCTGCGGCGTTCGTCCGATCAACGCCGTCGTTGATGCTACCAACTACGTCCTGTTGGAAACCGGGCAGCCTCTGCATGCCTTCGACCTCGACCGCCTGGAGGGACGTACGATCGTCGTTCGCCGGGCCGAAGTGGGCGAGGTTCTGGCGACCCTGGATGGCGAGGACCGAAAGCTGAAATCTGACGATCTGGTGATTGCAGATCTCAAACGGCCGGTGGCCCTGGCCGGGGTGATGGGTGGTGCGAACTCGGAGATCGGCGAAGAGACGACCGACGTTTTGTTGGAGAGTGCCCACTTCGAGGCTCTCCCCGTTCGCAGAACCGCTCGACGTCTGGGCATTCACACGGAAGCATCCCACAGATTCGAACGGGGTGCGGACCCTTTGATGGCGCCGGTTGCGGCGGACCTGGCGGCCCGCCTGATCGCGCAGCTGACCGGTGCGACGGTGTGCCCAGGAATCATCGATATCCAGCCGCGGCCGTGGAAGCCTCAAGAGATCAGCTTCACGGTCTCGGGCGTGTCCCGATTCACCGGGCTGGAGATCGCAGGCGACGACATCGTCAGAATCCTCGAGGGTCTGGACTTTCGGCCGAGCCGTGATGGCGACGTCATCAGCTGTGTGCCGCCCTCCTTCCGAGGTGACATCGAACGAGTGTCCGACCTGTACGAGGAAGTTATTCGGCACGTTGGCTACGACGCAGTGCCGGCGCTGCTCCCGATCCTTCGCACACCGCCAGGACGTAGGCATACAAACTGGGAGCTGGTCGACCGAGGTCGAAAAGCAGCGGTTGCTTGCGGATTGACCGAAGCCGTTACCTATGCCTTCATCGATCCAAAGATAGATTCTCGCCTTGAGAGTTGGCCTCTGTGTCCCGGTCCTTCGGTCGCCTTGGCGAACCCGTTGGCGGAAACCCAAGGAACGATGCGGCGGTCGCTGATTCCGGGCCTTCTCGCTGCGACGCGAGAGAACCTCAACCAAGGGGAAGCCGATGTGGCCCTCTTCGAAGAGGGGCGGGTCTTCTCCATTATTGAAGGCGACCGGTACGAAGAACCGGAACATCTGGCTGTTGTTTTGGCTGGCGGCGGACTGGGCTTGCCGGGGAGTAACGCGGTCGATTTCCTCGAGCTCAAGGGCGTCGTTGAAGCTCTGCTCCGTGATGCGGCCTTTCCGCCTGTCTTGTGGCAACGCGGTGGGGCGCCGTGGTTGAACGAGGCGGAAGGCGCGGTCGTGGTTGATGGTGAGAAGAGAGTCATCGGTGTCGCCGGACGTCTCAGCGACGATGAAGCCGACCGGTGGGCATTCAAACAGCCGGTCTATGTCGCTGAGTTGATGTTGCAGGCGGCAAGGCCTGAGAAGGAACTGCCGCGATTTGAGGCGGTGCCTCGATTCCCCGCGGTCTCGGCGGACATCACGGTCGAACATCAAACGGATCTCCCATATGCTGGTCTTGAGGCGGCGGTTCGAAAATTGTCGGATCGGTTGGTGACGTCGGTATCATTGGTGGGGAGGTTCACCGGGAAAATCCTTGGACCAGACAGAGTTCGCACGACCTTGCGCCTGGTCTATCGCCATCCGGAGAGATCGATGACCCAAGAAGAGGTCAATTCTGCACAGGACCGTCTCAGAGCTGCCCTGACCGAGCGGATTGACGTGACAATAGCTTAAGCCTAGGCTAAAGAGGTGTTTGTAATGGAAGTAGTACTGAAGACGTTGCAGGAACGGATCGAACAGATCATCAAGGCGCACGAGAGTTCCAAGGCTCAGGAGGCCGAACTCAAAGGTACGATCGAGAGCCTCGAGGCCACGATCAGTGATCTCGAGGGCCGACTGGAAGAAGGCGAAGGCCATGCCGGCCGCGCAGAAGAACTCGAGAAGCAGAAAACGGAGTTCGCCGAAAGGCTGGAAACCGTGATTTCAATGATCGACAAGGCCTTGGAATCGCAGTCCGCGTCGGACGAGGCGTGACCCTAGCTTTATGAGGTGCCGGGGCTGATTCCATGCCCTACACGCTCCTAGGAAGGGCCGCGTTTGATGCGGCTCTTCTGCTCTGTCTGGCCGGCGTAGTGGGTCATGCGGCCATGCCTCGGAAGTGGCTGTCCTTCCATCCCGGCCTGGCTCTGCTTCAGGGCCTGTCCTGGGGCTTGACCCTGGTCAGCCTCTCGATCTGGCTGGCCGGCTCGATTGTAGGCACCGCTGCGATTCCATGGGTTGTAGGTCTCCTGGTCCTGGGTGCTCTTCCGCGCGCTCGAGACTGGGTGCGAGTGCTCAGAAAAGCTATGGGCCTTGCCAAACGTAAGGTCCTCGCCCATCCCGCAGCGGCCATGGCCTTGGCCGTTCCGGCACTTTGGAGCCTGCCTTCGCTGATCCTGCCGATTATCGACTCCGACGGTCTGCGCTATCACCTGGCCCTGCCGAAGCTCTTCTTGCTGGAAGGGAGGGTCTTTCTTTACCCCTGGGACGTCGTCGGCGCCTACCCGCAGGCGGCGGAGATGTTTTACCTCCTGGGCCTGCAGATAGGCCCGGCCGAAGCGGCGAAATGGCTCCATTTTTTCGTAGTTTATCTGGGCGCCGCGGCACTGGTGATGATGGTAGGGGGTCGGCGTTCGGGCGGTCTCCTGGGAGCTGTGGCCTATGTGGCAACACCTGCCGTAGCGGCAGGGGCCGCCGCCTCTTTCATTGATGGTTTTTCGATGCTTCATGTCGCCGTTGCGGTCGTGGGGGTCAAACGAAGAATCCACCCTGGGGCCGTCGGCCTGGCTCTGGCGGGGGCCGCCTGGACCAAGTGGACAGTGGGGCCTGCTATTGCCGGTTTGCTGATTGTTGTCGTGCTGGAAGGGGTACGAGGGCGGAAGTGGCGAAGCGCGTTCGCGGTGCTGGTGCCGATCGTCCTGATCCTCTCTCCCGTGATGGTCAGGAATTCGATAACAACCGGTGACCCTTTCTTTCCCATTATGACAGGCCTGGTACATGGCGAGGTTCCCGGAGTTGATCCGGACCTGATGGACACGGTGTCGCAACGGCACGGGGAAATTCCTGGACCGTTGGGCATCCCGTGGGGCACGTCGATCGGGGAAGTCGAGGCCGATGAGGTCATCGGGTGGCACCATCTGTTCGGTCTGGTCCTCCTGCCCCTGCTGCTCCGGGATCGACGAGCGCGCCTCGTGGCGGCGTTGGTCGTGCCGTACCTCATCGTCGGTCTGTTCTATCACCCCTCCATCAGGTTGGCGATGCCGATGATCTGGGGCCTGGCCGTCGTCGAAGGTCTGGTCCTGGACCGACTGAAACCCATATTCGGGACGATTCTGGTTCTGCTGATCGTAGTCCCCCTGCTGCCCAACGTCGGCTCTGATGCCCGCTCGGTGGTCGGTCCTTTCGTTGCCGGAAAACTCAGCGCCGAGGGCGTCGTCGAGGAATTGGTTCCCGGCGCCAAGGCGGCTACGTTTATCAATCAACAACCGGGGTCCGGACGGGTGATGGCCTTGGATTTTCCTGCCCCCGCCCTCTTTGATCGGCCGTGGGTGGCCGAGGGGTTGGTTAATCGTGCACCGATGGCTCTGTGGCTCGAACGGGCTCGATCCGTCGATGACCTCCTTTTGGAGATGGATCACCACGATATCCGTTGGATCGTCGTCACGCCGGGCTACGGCGGCGGCCTGCCGGAAAGCCTGTTGCCTGTGGCCTCAACTCCGGAACAAGCCGCGATGGTCTTGAGTTTTCGGCAGCACCTCGAGTTGGTTTTTCGGGAAGAGAATGTCGATGTGTGGAGGGTGAGGTAGCAGTGACCGCGACCGCCGTCGCTGAGCCCCACGACCACCCCGGAAACCAAGAGCGCCCAACACCCCGTCCGAGAGGGGCGTTCCCGGTCGATGGACAACGGGCACAGGAAGGCGTCGATTTTTCCGACTTACACACCCCCTTGATCGTTGAGGTATACTAGTACCTGGAAAGGAGGATTCATTGACGACCGTCCGAGCCAACGTCGATATTTATGGACAACGGCTAGGTCTGCGGACCGAAGGTGACGGGGCGCGTCTGCAGGAGTTGGCGCGGTTTGTGGATCTTCGCATGCAGGAAGTCGCCGAGCGGAGTTCAAGTGTTGATACAGTCAAAATCGCAATATTGACTGCTTTGAACATCGCTGATGAATTATTTGAAGAACGTGAGACGGACCAGGATAACCGGCATAAGCAACTGGAGCGGAAAGCTCAAAAACTTGTTACACGATTGGAAGAGGTTATGAACATCGGGAACAACCCGAAAATAGACGAGTCTGGAGGTCCCTGCGCGGTTGGTGATGGGTGAAACTATCGTTGAACCAACACCTATTTGATGGTTTGCCGAGTTTTGTCGTTCTGCGGAATGGTGGACAGGCGCCTACCTGTGGTTTCGCAGGTTCAAATAGGGTTGCTCACACGGCCGTAGTGGGGGCCT
>CBDTUG010000080.1:0-6679 GCA_965363555.1 uncultured Thermoanaerobaculia bacterium | reverse complement strand
AGCAGGTGCGGGTGGAAAGCAATTTAGTCAACCCCGACAGTCAGATCATCGCCGGCGTTGACAAGGTTTATACGACCAACGGCTCCGCCAACGACTTCAAAACCGTCAACCTGAGTCTTCCCGCCGGTTCGTCCGGCGGCACCTATGCCGCCGACGTCAAGGTCTTCGACAATGGATCGGGACGACTGGAGAGTTCCTGCCAAGAAACATTCACAGTTACGGGAGGTGGCGGCGGCTGTAGCCTGAGCTGTAGCGCCTCGGTTCCTGCGACCGGACAAGTTGGCGTACCGGTTACGCTCACCGGGTCGGCAACGGCAACAGGGTGCTCCGGTCAGCCGGAATACTTCTGGTATCCAGATTTGTCGACGACGATGATGTCCCCGAACCGGGTCACTCAGATGACGTACGACCAGGCCGGCACCTACGAGTGGGAGCTTGTGGTTCTTGTGGAAAATAAGCGCTGCGTCAAGAGTGGCACCATCACGATCACAGGCGGAGGCGGCGGAGGTTGTAACCTGACATGTAACGCCACGGTTCCTTCCT
Organism: uncultured Thermoanaerobaculia bacterium; assembly: GCA_965363555.1. Taxonomy (GTDB): domain Bacteria; phylum Acidobacteriota; class Thermoanaerobaculia; order Thermoanaerobaculales; family Sulfomarinibacteraceae; genus DAOWGJ01. Next base: position 6,136 of record CBDTUG010000080.1, on the reverse strand, counting down.
CCGTCCAGGTTGGAGTCCCGGTTTCCTACCGGGCCTCTGCTTCGGCCAGCGGCTGTGCCCAAAACCCCGCGTATTTTTGGTGGACCGACACCAATACAACGGCAACCAGCTTCAACCAGAATGAGACGGTGACCTATGACTCGCCGGGCACCTACAATTGGGAGCTGGTAGTCGTTGCCGACAACGAGCGTTGCGTCAAAAGGGGCACCCTCACGGTCACCGGCGGCACCTGCAACTTGACCTGCAACGCCACGGTGCCTGCCACCGGCCAGGTTGGAAACACTGTTCCCTACCGAGCGACCGCCTCAGCAAGCGGTTGTGGCGAAGCACCATCCTACTTCTGGTGGACTGATACCCGCACCACAGCGACTGTGATGGAACAAAACGTCAATGTTGGCTTCGATCAGCCCGGAACCTACAATTGGCAGATGGTGGCCGTCGCCGGCAACAAGCGCTGTGAGCGTACTGGCGCCATCAGGATCGGGTCCACCGGGGGGGCTGGCACGACGGTGGTCTGGATCCCGGTCGCCAGCCGGGCCAACGGCGCCAGTAACAGTACATGGCGGAGCGACATCAGTATCTTCAATCCCACATCCGTCATCGCCACGGTGGCAATCACGATCTTTACTCCTGCAGGGCCGATCATCAGGGTTGTCACCATCAGGCCCTTCGGTCAGCTGATTCAGGCCGATGTGGTGGGATGGCTGGTCCCCGGGGCTTCACTCTCGGGCGCCATTCGAATCATTGCCACCCAGGCCGTGGTTGTGACCACCAGGACCTACAATCAGTTTGCCGGAGGGGTGATTTGTTTCCCATTGGGAACCCTTGGGCAGGCATTAGGACCGCTGACCGCCGCCGCGGCTATCCAAACGGGCCAGTTTGGCTGGATTCCCAACCTGACGCAGACTATTGGTTTCCGTTCCAACATCGGATTCACCAATACCAGTACTGTCGTTTCCATCGTGCGGATCGACCTCTACAACGCCGCCGGCACCAAGATCGGCAGTTATAACAAGACCCTCCAGCCCGGTCAGTGGTGGCAGAGCAACGAGCCCTTCCGGACTGTGGTCGGGAACAACAATGTCGTCGGTGGTTCCGCCAAGGTAACGGTGACCTCGGGCAAGGGGGTGATCGTCTACGGTTCGGTGGTGGACAACATTACCAACGACCCAACAACGGTCACCATGGTGCGGTAAACAGGGTCCCGATCCGCCGGGTCAGTCACTGATCCCCGAACGATCTCGAATTTCGAGGCTGTGTGAGGACCAGTGGCTGAAGGGTCGCCCGTCGGTAACCGGCGGGCCGGTCGGCCATATCTCATATTTTGGTTCCAGCTCAGCTCGTTCAGGAGTACACTGTGCGGACGCCTTTTGGCGCCACCGTTTTTGGTGGCCCGTCTAGGAGCGTGTACTCATAGAAGGCGGATGAGTTTCGGAGGGCACTTAACGGCACCCGAAAGGCGTTGCTGATTCTGTTCGGTACACGCTCCTGACCCATCGGGTTGTGTCGTGAGGCGGGAATGGAGACCACAATGAAAAGCCACGAAATCCGCGCTCGCGCGGTCGAACGCTGTCGTGAGAAGCGCATCCTGATTCCGACGCTCGCCCAGCAGAAGAACCCTTCACTGATGCCTGAGGCCGTCACTCGGCGACTGCCCGACGTCGATATCCAGGATGTCGATCCCCTCAATCTCTTCCGCATCACCTGGTACAACGACCCCACGAGCCACGGTTTCGGCGCCGTCAATGCTTTTGAATTGCCGCCGGAGCTGACCGGGGTCGAGGCCCGCATCGTCGGTCTAGTTGGCCGCCACTTCCCCACTGGGACCCATAAGGTTGGAGCGGCTTTCGGTTGTCTGGTGCCCCGCCTGGTGCACGGCGAATTCGATCCCATCAACCAGGTTGCGGTCTGGCCCTCCACCGGAAACTACTGCCGCGGTGGCGCCTTCGATAGCGCCCTCCTGGGGTGTCATTCGGTGGCGATCCTCCCCGAAGAGATGAGTCAAGAACGTTTCCGCTGGCTTGAAGACATTGGGGCGGAGGTCTTCGCGACCCCGGGCTGCGAGTCCAACGTCAAGGAGATCTTCGACAAGTGCTGGGATCTGCGCGCAACGCGGCCTGAGGCGGTGATCTTCAATCAGTTCGACGAGTTCGGGAACTACCTCTGGCATTGGACCGTTACAGGCGCTGCCGTCGAGGATTGGCTCAGCCAGAACGCAGGGCCCAACGGGCGGTTGGCCGGCTGGGTCGGGGCCACGGGATCGGGTGGAACCCTGGCGGCGGGCGATTACCTCAAGGGCCGTTTTCCCGGCGCAACCATCACCGCGGCCGAGGCGCTCCAATGCCCGACACTCCTGGCCTGCGGTTTCGGCGGCCACCGCATCGAGGGCATTGGTGACAAACACATCCCATGGATCCACAACGTGCGCACCACCGATGTCGTCACCGCGATTGATGACGAGGCCACGATGCGGCTCATGCGGCTGTTCAACGAAGAAGTCGGGCGGGACATCCTCGCTGACCGTGGCGTCTCGGACGCCGTGATCGGTCGGCTGGATGACCTGGGTATTTCCTCAATCTGCAATTTATTGGCCGCGATCAAGACCGCGAAATACTACGACCTCGGTCCGGACGACATCCTGGTAACGTCCTTCACCGACTCGGTTGAAATGTACCGTACCCGTCTGGACGAAATGACCGAGGCCCATGGCGCCTATTCGGCGACTGATGCCGCCGTTGATTTCGAGAGACGACTCCTGGGAGCGACCACCGATCACCTGAGGGAACTGACCTATCGTGACCGCCGGGCCATCCACAATTTCAAGTACTTCACCTGGGTTGAACAGCAGGGACGATCGGTCGAAGAGCTCGAGGAGCTGTGGAACCCGTCCTTCTGGACCGATCTGACCGACGGTGTCGATGAGTGGGACGAGGCGATCCGCCAGTTCAACGCAGACACCGGGGTGATGGACCTGCTGGAAGAAGGAAAGGGCACGTAACACAAGTGAAACACAGAGAGCACAGAGGAACACAGAGGGGCGCCCCTGATGCCTGACGGCCCGCTTCGCGTGCCTCCCGGAGAGAATTCCTCCCGAACCGATCACCAGCGCTCGGATTCGGTCCGGATTCCCTCCGGGCCGCGGGCAGGAGCCCGCGGCTGTCAGGCTGGATTGGCACCCTTAGACCTGTTCGCCCTCTCTGTCCGGAGGAGGTTCAGTGTTAGTTGATAGGTCATCCGTGCCGGGGCAAATCCCCCAGCATCTCAACCGCATATCCGGAGAGATCGTGGATGCTGCTATCAAGGTACACACTCATCTTGGGCCTGGTCTCCTGGAAAACGTGTATGAGACCTGTCTGAGCTTCGAAATGGAGAAGCGAGGGCACAAGGTTGAGCGCCAAGTCCAACTGGGCGTGAATTACGACGGGGTCAGTCTTGAAATTGGGTTCAGACTCGATCTATTGATTGACTCTGAGGTTATCGGTGAACTCCTGCTCCTGCCTCTCGCGGCCTCGGGACGACGGAGCCCTTTGGTCTCACCCGAGGCCCGAGCGCTGCGGCCAAATGGCCGCAGCCGGTGGCCGAGGCTGCACGCCCGAAACGCTTGCGTTGACGGCGAAGGACTTGGCCGCCGAAGCACGCCCTGCGTGCGTTCGGGCTCGTCCCTCCGGCACGAAGGAAGACCTCCTCTGTGTCCCTCTGTGTTCTCTGTGTCTCTGTGGTAAAACTTGTGTTTTTGGAGAGTGACGTATGAATGAAACTGGAAAACAGGCCCTCGAGGCCGCACAACTGATCGAGCGGGACATTGTCTCTTTCCTCAGGCGCATGATCGCCATCCCGGCGGAGAGTCTGCAGGAGAAGGAACGTTGCGAACTGGTCAAGGCCGAGTTCGAGAAGCTCGGTTTTGACGAGGTCTTCTTCGATGGACTAGGCACGGTCGTGGCCCGCATCGGCAACGGCCCCTTCAAGATCCTGATGGATGGCCACATCGACTGCGTCGGCGTCGGCGATCCGGCTTCCTGGGACTACGACCCCTTCGAAGGCAAAGAAGAAAACGGTGAGATCTGGGGTCGGGGTGCGGTGGACGAACTGCCCGCCATCGCTGCGATGGCTTACGGCGCGCGTCTTTTGATGGACCGCGGTTGGCCCGAGGGAGTAACGCTTTACCTCTCCGCCTCGGTGATGGAGGAGGACTGCGACGGCCACTGCATGCTTCACCTGATTGAAAAAGAAGGCATCAAGCCCGACGTCGTTATTCTGGGAGAGCCAACCGATTTGGATATCTACCGCGGCCACCGGGGTCGAATGGAAGCGACCATCACAACGAGGGGCCGCTCGGCCCACGGCGCCCATGCCCACCACGGTGTCAATGCCCTCTACAAGATGGCGCCGATCATTTTGGATGTTGAGAAACTCAATGAGAACCTGGCGCACGATGAGTTCCTGGGTTCCGGCTCGATCATCGTCTCCCACATCGCAGTCGACACACCATCCCTTAACGCCGTGCCTGATCGCGCCACGATCACCCTGGACCGACGAATGACGGTCGGTGAGACAGTCGAAACCGTGCTGGCAGAGCTTCGAGCCTTGCCTCATCTGGGTGACGCCGAGGTCGAACTGCTCCACTACGACGAGACCAGCTGGACCGGCGCCCGGGCCACCCAGGAGAAGTACTTCCCCACCTGGGTGCTCGACGAAAATCATGCGCTGGTGCAGGGCGCAGCCGAGGCCGCAGCCGCGGTGCTCGACAAACCTCCGGCCATCTCCCGTTGGCATTTCTCGACCAACGGCGTCGCCACCATGGGCCGCCTTGGCATCCCGTCGATCGGCTTCGCTCCCGGTCTCGAAGAGTTGGCCCACACGACCCAGGAGCACGTAAAAATCGAGGACCTGGTGAAAGCGGCAGCGGTTTACAGCCTGATGCCGGAAGCACTTCTTGAAAGGTAAGATCATGCAAACAAAGCTCAAAGGCAAAGACTTCATCACAACCCAGGATTGGACGGTCGAGGAGATCGAGACGATCATTGCCCTCGCCGAAGAACTCAAGTTGGCCAAGGCCACCGGACGCAAAACGCCGTGGCTCGACGCCAAAACGCTCTACATGATCTTCTTTGATTCTTCGACGAGGACCCGAAACTCATTCGAGACCGGCATCACACAGCTCGGCGGCCATGGAATCTTCCTTTCGCCGGACAAAATGCAGATCTCCCACGGCGAGAATGCCAAAGACACGGCGAATGTGCTTTCACGGTATGGCGACGGCATTGCCATCCGCCACTGCGCCCTCAACGAAGGCAACCCTTACATCAGGGATGTCGCCGAGCACGCCGACATCCCGGTGATCTCGATGCAGTGCGATGTCTACCACCCCTGCCAGATCCTGGCGGACTACCTGACGATCAAAGAGAAATTCTCCGGCCGGACCAAGGGGCTCAAACTTGGGGTCGCCTGGACCTCGGCGCCGAATTACGTGCGGCCGCTGTCGGTGCCGCAGAGCTTGATCCTGATGATGCCGCGAATGGGCATCGACGTGACGCTGGCTTATCCGCCGGAGTTCAAGCTGATGCCGGAGATCGAAGAGCAGGCTCGCGCCAACGCTCGTGTCGCCGGTTCGTCATTCGAGATCACCAACAACTTCGAAGACGCGTTCGAAGACGCAGACATGGTCATTCCAAAGTCGTGGGGTCCCTTGATGACCACCACCGACACCCCCGAAGGCCTCAGTCTGATCGAAAAATACCCCTCGTGGCGTTGTGACGCCGAGAAGATGGCTTTGGCCAAGGACCACTGTCTCTACATGCACCCCCTGCCGGCGGACCGTGGCCGCGAGGTGACCAACGAGGTGATCGACGGACCCAACTCCGTCGTCTACGATGAAGCCGAGAACCGGCTCCATGTACAGAAGGCACTGATGGCTCTGACGATGTAACGAAAAGAACGGAACACAATGAACCACGGAGACGCAGAGAGCACAGAGGAACACAGGGTGGCGGCCCCGACGCCTGCCGACCCGCTTCGCGTGTCTCCCGGAGGAAATTCCTCCCAAACCGATCGCAAGCGCTCGGATCCGGTCCGGATTTCCTCCGGGCCGCGGGCGGTGGCCGGGCCTTCACGTCCGAAAGGTTCGCGTTGAGGGCGA
>CBDTUG010000079.1:0-6734 GCA_965363555.1 uncultured Thermoanaerobaculia bacterium | reverse complement strand
TGGTGTCGGTCGAGTAACCGTTGACGGCATCGGGCTCAATATCACGGCCGCGGGTCCAATCCCACGGTCTCGTGGTGGCGACAGGTCCGTTGATGATGTACGGTGCGAAACCCCGGACAGATGACAGAGGACGGCCCTGATCGTCTTCGAGGTCTGAAAGTATTTCACCCCGAAGGTTGAGATCCCAGTTGAGGCGGATCTCGATGGTCTGTGCGGTGATTCGGGTCGAGACGATCCGAGGTTTGGGGACTGGGACCGCTCTGCTGGAGGGCGGGCGGATCAGGCGCTGGGCCAGGTCGATGTCGGTGTCGATGCCTTTGTTGGCCTCAAGGTTGACCAGTGCCCACAGGCCGGTTCCGTTCGATCCGAGACTTTCGAAGAGTATTGCGGTCCGATCGATCGGACCCTGATTCAGACAGACGTCCGCATCGAGCCAATTGAGGGAGGCTACAGCGATGCCCTGCCGGGTGTCCTGCAATTCAGGTTGGGCCCGGCCTCCGCGACGCCGGTTGAAATCATCCCAGGCCCAGTACCGGACGGTGAATCCGGCATCGGCCGTGGACATCCGGCGGATGGCCGGCGGGGACTCTTTTTCGACGATCCGGCCGAAGCATTGGGCGCCGGTGGTTCCTGTTGTGATTGTTGTCAGTAGCATAGCGAGTGTGATCATTCGGACTTTCATGAGTCCCTCCTTCGCCCTTTTAAAGAGCACGCCGTGTGCCAACGGTGATTCAAGACATAAGGCTTTTGGTTGCAGAAGCTTATTAAACCGGCAGAAGAAGGCAAGAATGCAGAAAATGTACGCACGAAAGTGGAAAATTTCATAAGAGACTGACACTGAATGCTTTACGGCTTCGTTTGCACTGTCAGAAAATTCTGTCACAGGAGAAAATTCTGACGCCTACGAGGCCCGGCTCGAACAAAAACCGAACGAGTTCGTATTTCTTAGAGTCAGGAGAGATACGATGACAACGAAAGACACCAGAAGTTGGAGCCCCAACGAGATGACGAACGCCGAGACCATCAGGACGGAACTCAGGGTCCTCCACGGTTTGGATCCTTCGACATCACGTTTACTCGAAGCACTGGCATGCGTGCTTGCGCGGGTAGCGGGAGCGGACAATACGATCTGCGATCGTGAAACTGCCGAGATGGAAGGAACGCTGATGCGTCTGGCGGAACTGCCGCCGGCACAAGCGGTATTGGCGGTCGAGATCGCCAAACAGAGGACCTGCCTCGGTGGCGCGGGATACACAGCGGCGATCAGCCGGGATCTCAGGCGTCGGACCGATCCACGATACCGGCTCCAGTTGCTTCACAGCCTGGTCGATGTTGCCTGTGCCGATGGCGACCTCTGTAATCTTGAGATAGGGGCCATCTTGAGGATTGCCGCGGAGCTGGGTTTCTCCAAGAATCTGGCCGAAGAACTGATCGAGGAAAGCCAGCAGAGCCTGCGAGCGTAAACCCAACCTGGTTGAGCCGGAACCAAAGAATTACTGACCGGCCCGCCATGCAGCAGTCCCTTGGTGCGGGTTACAGGTCTCAGGTTGCATTTACAGATTGAAGCCTGAGAGCGTCATCTCTCCGAGGTTTTAAAGATGTTGCAGTGTCGGTGACTAATTTGAAGCCTTCGTCACGGCGTTGTGGGTGATCCAGTCCGAGGTTTCTTCGATGGACCGATCGGTGACGTCAACGGTGAACAGGCCAGGGATGCTCCGGTAGATGGTTTCGCAGTAATCCAGCTCCTCCTGAATGCTCGAACGGTCGGAATAGCGGGGAATTTCACGACCCCGGACCCGCCCTGCGCGGCGCGCCCGCAGTTGTGACAAACGATCGACGCCCAGTCGAAAACCCACCTTGGGGGCCCACGAGCGCAAGACCTCGGGGGGCAGTGGCACGCCTGAAATGATCGGGACATTGGCAACCCGGAGTTTGCGGCACGAGAGGTAAATGGACGTCGGCGTCTTCCCTGTGCGGGAGACCCCGAGGATGATCAGATCCGCCTGATTCAGCGTGTCCATGCCCAATCCGTCGTCGTGTTTCAAGGTGTAGTGGATCGCCTCGGTGACCTTGAAGGCTTCTTCACTCTGGTGCCTGAAGACGCCCGGCGTCTGGCTGGGGTTGGAATGCAGCGCTGTACTGAGGAATCCCATCAGCGGTTGCAAAACATCAATGACCACAAGACCGTGGTCTTGGCCGAGGCGGACCATCGCCTGCGAGAGTTCAGCAGCGACAAAGGTAAAAACAATGATGCCGTGGTCCCGTGGGGTGGCTTTGACGATAGCCTCGACCGCGTCAACGGTCCTTGTGAAAGGGAAGCGCTGGAGGTTGACGGTCGCGGAGCCAAACTGGACAAGGACTGACGTCAGAACGGCTTCGGCGGTGGCGCCAGTCGCGTCGGAGACGACTGAAACGGACAGTAGATCGTTCAAGGCGCCTCGGGCGCTGCAGGGATCAAAATTGGATCCTGGGTGGTGTTGTCGATCACCGAGGCATAGGCGGCGACCGCATGGCCGCCGGAAAGGTGTTCGATCATCGCGGTGCCCTGGAGGTTGGTCCCCTGAAGTCCCAGGCGTGAAGACAGGTTGAACTGGGCGAGTCGGCCGGGTTCAAGCCAAAGCGTGAGGGGTTCTCCGGCGATTTCGCCCTGTTCGTCATACAGCGTCAACCTGATTTCGGCCCAGTCTGTTCCGTCGATGTTGAGGAGACCGAGGTTTGTTCTGAAGCCTTCGGATCCATTGGCTGAAAGGGTGATTCCGGGAATGAAAGCCCGACGTCCGGGCGTCACCAGGTCTGTTCCGTCGAAGACATGAAGGTTCTGGCCGAACGTGCCACCTGATGGATCGAGGTTGTAGGTGCGTGCCGCCGGCTGTAGAGGTGGTCCCTGTCCGGGTCCATCGATGATGAAATAGCCTTTGGAGTCTTGGCCTTCAGACAGAAATTCCTCGGCGAGAACATCGCCGAAGAAGAGGGCGTTGCCGGGTTGGAGGTTGTCGATCTCCAACGGTGCAACGGTTTCCAAGGCCTCGGAAGGGATGTAGATCACCTCGGTGTCCAGTGGGCGGACGTCAGTGTTGAAGAATGTAATGTCTGATCGCCACTGACTGGCACCTGCGCCGGGGAGGTGGGCCACTCCGGGCACCATAAGGGTACGGGAGGCCGACTCAAGGGCCATCGAGTTGTAGAGAACCGGGTCCCCGGTCGTATTGTCCACCACCGAGGCCCAGGCCAGTACGGTGTCAACATCGGTGTCTACACGGACCGAGAAGAGGTCAAGATCGGTCCCGGCCCATGAGTCTTCGGCGATGCCGTTGACCTGGGCCGTGCTCAGGGCCGGTATGGACACATCGACCGGATTTCCAAGGTAATGACCGGTCTCGGAGATCACATACAGAGTGACCTCGGTGGCTTCGATTCCCAGATTGGCCAGTCGAATATTGGTCCGGGCCTGGCTGTTGTGGGTCAGACCAGTCAGGAAGAGCCTGTCGGCAGCCGCAGGGGGCACGGGGCTCGATGGCACGAATTGTCCGAAGGTACCGTCAGGGGTCTGGTTGTAGGTTCGAGATGATATGTATGGTGGCGCATTGTTGTCGTCCGGCGAATGGATTAGGACCGAGCCGATCACGGGCTGTTCGTCCACAATAACCCCGGGGATCAGTTGCAGGATATCTTCGAGAGCGGCCGTGCCGAGTGGGGGAATTTGAAGGCTCAAGGTCGGATGATCGACCAGCCAGTTGTCGGTGTTTTCCGGCAGGAACTCAATGTCCAGGTCGAGGCTCGAGGATCTCGGGTTAAAGACCCAGAGATCGGTTCTCCACTGTGTCTGGTTCAGGCCGGGGGCGTGCACTGCCGACGATACGTTCCAGCCGTCGGCCGAAGTCGGGGGCTCTTCCACGACCAGTATGCCTGTCTCGACGTCAATACCGAAGCAGTTGGCGGCTTCAAGGCGGACGGAATAAAGCCCAGCCTCGTCGAAGGTGTGGGTGAAGTGCTGCTGATCGCTTGTTGCGACGGTCTGGCCGTCCAATGAGATCGTCCAGGTCCACGAATCGGGTGCAGTGTCACCGGTTGGTCCTCCATCGAATGCCTCCTGCTGCACCGTGTGGGTCCGGCCCCCAACCGTAATTCTCCCTGTCCGGGGGTTGCCGGGGTTGGGTTTGACGCTATAAGTGACTACGCCGTTCCCGTCGCCGCTATCTCCTGCGATGATCTCGATCCAACCGGCGGTCGAGGTGGCGGTCCACTGACACGATGGTGGTGAACTGACGGAAATCGTATTCGTTCCTCCTGTGTGGCCGAAGACCCGAGAACTTGGGTCGATGTGGTAGTTACATCCTCCACCGTCGTCGCAGTGACCCTCGTTTTGAACGGTGAGAGTTTGAGTCGTTTCGTGCAGACCGCCATTGATCGTCAGGCGGACGGTTTTTTCCCCCGCTCCTGCATAGACGTACAAGGCAAAAAGACAGGTGGTGAAGTAAGGCTCGCAGACATATTCTGGGGCCAAATCGCCGCAACCCTCGCCGCCGAAGTTCCATTCGGCACTGTCAACGGCGTCGATATCGGTAACGAAAAAGCGCACCGTCTCTCCGATTTTGGGGTTGGTAGGTTCGAGATAGAATCCGACCTCTTCGTCCTTGGAGGGTGTTGTTGCCTTGGCCGACAGATCGGTAAATTCAACCGTCTGGCCGGTGTAGACCGGGTTTGGAGACATGTTGAACGCTGCCGACGGCTTTCCGTCTTTGGTGCAGCACGTGCCGGCATTTTGTACGTTGACCGTATGCGTGACCTCGCCTTGATCGGTGACGAGGTGAACGGTCTTTGCGCCGGCCTCTTGATAATGCCAAATGATGTTCCTGCAGTAGTTTGGAATCCAGGTGCAGTCCACAACCCCGGTGTTGCCTTCGCAGTCGGGGCCACCGAAATCCCAGCTCAATGGGGTGATGGTGTGGTCATCGATCGTATAGGTCACCGTCTCTGAAATCTCCGGCATCTCGGGGTCCCAGGTGAAATCGACCTGTGCTGAAGCCGGGGAACTCCAGATGAGGATGGACAGAGCAAGAAAGAGCCCGAAATATGTGATCGTCGTCACGCTCGGCATTTCCTGCCTTGGTCTCGCTAGAGAATTTCTGTGAATGAGGGCTGACATGGCTTTCTCCAAAATAGAGAAGGAAATTTGGAAAATACTTGAATACCGCCGAATCTTTCTGAGAATCACTGTTGGCGACTTTTGGGTTCCTTCTCTGTTCCAGGCTACACCCGCGATACCACGATCGTCAAATCACACAGGGGGTTTCCGCTGTTGCCCTCAGGACATATATTAGAAGTATTGAAATGAAGGAGGACGCCATGAAATTAGTACCCAGCTCGATTCTGGTGGCCACGGATTTTTCGGCGAACGCAGGCCTTGCGCTGGACTTCGCCTGCCGGTTGGCGGGGGTCTTCGGAGCGGAGGTTCATCTGGTTCATGTGCGGATCCTGCTGGAGGGTCGACAGCAAAGCCAGGAGTTGCAGCGGGAGGTGGACCGGCTTGACGCAAACCATGATCGGCAGACCGAAGATGCACTGGCCAAACACGCTGATCAGAGAAAGCTTGGGGTTCACACGCATCTGGTGCGGGGCCTTTCGGTGTCTGAGAGCCTCCTGGAATCCGCCCTGGACTTGCAGTGTGATCTCATGGTGATGGGCACTCACGGCCGAAGGGGTCTGCGGCACCTTCTGCTGGGTTCGGTTGCCGAGGAGATCGTACGGACCGCGATGGTTCCGGTGATCACCGTCAGGGAGAGCGCCAATGCCAATGAGCGTTCAGCCGGGAGCATTTTGGTGTGCCACGATTTTTCTCAAAGGTCCGAGGCTGCGGTTGCCGTGGCGCGGGAGTGGGCGTTGGCGCTGGGGTCGGAGGTGACCCTTCTCCATGTTGTCGAACCGGTAGTCTACCCTGAATTCTACGCCGTCGACGTGATGCCGGACGAGGTCTTGCACAGGATCGAAGAGCGCTCGATTGTGGCAATGAAGACCACTGCCGCTGAGCAACTTGAGGGGGTAACTCACACCCTTGAGGTCATTTCAGGGCGGGCTGTTGACGCCATCCTTGATGCTGCTGATCCGGAACGATTCGATCTGGTAATCATGGGCACTCGGGGCCTCTCAGGTCTGCAGCACCTTCTGCTAGGTTCGGTCGCCGAAGGCGTCGTCCGCAGGTCGAGGATCCCGGTGCTGACCGTGCGTGCGGCGGCCGAATAAGGGGTTTTACAAAAAGGGACTCGAGGACAGGTCAGGCTTCAGTTGGAATCGGGAGTCCATGCTGACGGAGGAAGGTCAGCTTGTCCCAATAACCCCTTTGAAAATTGATCTTGCCATCTTGTACATGAAAGAAGCCGCATCCTCGAAGTCCGAGGGGGTCGCGCCACTCCAGGATCGCCCATTCGCCTTCCTGGAAGATGTGTTCCACGATGCATACCATCGCGGCCCGTGAGAAATCGGCGGCAAACCGGCTCCGGATTGCTGGAAGACCCTTTACCGGGTCCTCCGGGACCTGGTGGTTGATCGCATCGTCTGTGTAGAAAGCACAAAGAGCATCGACATCGGCTCTATTGAAGGCTTCGACCCAGTTTTCGACGACATCTCGAGGGTTCATTTCATATCTCCTGGTTGTCCGTGCGTCTTCCGGTCAGCGTGTGCTCTGAGCCCTCCTCATCGAGGTAGTAGGGCACAGCCGGATCGAACGGAGATTCCTC
>CBDTUG010000078.1:0-6737 GCA_965363555.1 uncultured Thermoanaerobaculia bacterium | reverse complement strand
GGTCGGTGTCGATGGGAATGAAAGGTGGGTCGCGCTGCAGGATTTCGAGGACCGGATGGCGACCCTCCCTGATCTCCAAAGCCGAGCCGTTGTCTACAATCGGCCGGCAATAGTCGTGCTTTCGGGCGCGATCGCCGAATGCAGCCAGCACGTCCAGGGCCGCAACTCTTGACGCGGCTTCAGCGATTCGCTGAGCGTGGCCGGCCAGTTCGCCGAGCAGCTGGTCGTAGAGGTCCCGTTCCCTTGCGATCGCCTTGTCTTCGGCGGAGAGGATGCGGCTTTCGTGGTCCTTGAGTTCGGGGGTTATGTACCGTTCGGCGTTGGTCAAGGTCTGGCGCCGTTCGTAGTCGTCGGGAACCCGCTTCATGTTGGCCTTGGAAACTTCGATGTAATAGCCGAAGACCTTGTTGTACTTGATTTTCAAGGTGCCGATGCCGGTCCTCTCACGTTCCCTTTTTTCGATGCCCGCCAGCAATTCCCGGCCTCCGCGAGCCAGGGTCCGGTGTTCGTCAAGATCGGCGTCCCAACCGGCAGCGATGGCGCCCTGGCCCACCAGGTGTGCCGGTTCGGCGGCCAACTGTTCGTGGAGCAAGGCGGCGATGTCAACCATGGGATCGAGGGTGTCGGCGAGGTTACGGAGGAGAGGGGCTGCGCTGTGGCGAACGGTTTCGACCACTGTGGGCAGGAGATCGGCCCCCGCCCGGAGGGCCGCCAATTCTCGGGGCAGGGCTTGTGCAAGCCCGACCCGCGCGGCCAGTCGTTCCAGGTCGGGAATTTCGGCGAGACATTCGCGAAGTTCGTCGGTGGTCTGAGGATCCTCGACCATCTCGGCGACGGCCCGATGACGCTCCTCTATTTCCTCGAGATCGATGCTGGGCCGAATGAGATAGTCGCGCAGCAACCGGGCGCCCATTCGAGTCTTGGTGTGATCCAACGTCGCAATCAGTGACCCGTGGCGGGTTCCGTCCGTAGCGTGCTCAACCTCGAGGTTGCGCACGGAGGCTCGGTCGATCACCAGGGCATCGTCTGGTTGTCTGCGGAGAAAAGACCTCAGATGTTTGAGAGCTCCCTGATGGGTTTGTTCGACGTAGCCCAGCAGGGCGCCGGCCATTCCCACAAGGCGTTCCCCCGAATTCAGACCGAATCCGCGAAGGGATCCAACGCCAAGAACCCGGCGGAGTCGCTGCTCTCCGGCGGCCGGCGAAAACTCTTCGGGAGGCAGTGGTGTGACGGTCGGGGCCGGGAGTTCCGAGGGCCAGGCCTCTCGCCAGGTATCGTTATCTTCCGAAACCAGGATTTCCCTGGGCCGAAGACGGGCCAACTGCTCGGCCAAAGTGTGGCCGTCGCCGCAGTCCATTCCTTCGAACAGCCCAGTGCTCACCTCGATCCAGGCCACAGTGGCGTGAGGTCCATCACCACCGATCGCCGCCAGAAAACAGTGTTCATTGCCTTCAAGCAGCTCAGTGTCGGAGACCGTGCCGGGAGTGTGGGTGCGCACGATCTCTCTCCGGACCAATCCCTTGGCCGTGGCCGGGTCCTCGACTTGTTCGGCGACCGCAACGCAGTGGCCGGCTGCCAGCAGCTTGCCCAGGTAGCCGTCGAAGGCGTGATGGGGCACGCCGCACATTGGCGCCTCGACCTTGTCGTTGTGGCGGCGGCGGGTCAGGGTGATGCCCAGTAACGGTGCGGCCGTCTGGGCGTCCTCGAAGAACAGCTCGTAGAAATCACCCATCCTGTAGAGCAGCAGGGCCTGGCCTGCCTGCTTCTTGAGGCCGAGATACTGGCGGAGCATTGGTGTAAGTTTCACTGGAGTATCTTACAGAAGCTGAGAGCTTCTACTCCTACTTTTTCTTTCCCCCACGCACCCACCAGTCGGAGTCCTGGTCAAACCACCAGTTATGGGCGTGGGACTGGAGGATTTTCTCCGCCAATTCTTTGGCGGTGTCCGTCTTGAGGCGTTTCAATACGAAGGGCACCCAATCCTGGGCGGCGCTTGCGCCTCCGTCGAGGCGTTCCTTGAGGGAGAGCAGCATCTCCAGCTGATCGGCGTCGTGGGCGACGATGGCCTCGGGTGTTGTGCCCTCCTGGTACTCGGAAATCAACCCGTGCAATTCGGCGCCGAACGGGAGACCTTCAGTCTGATGGCGAGCTGCGGCCGCTTCATCGACCTTGGCGTACTTCTGATGCACGTAGTTGAGGTCGCCGGTCCGGGTCTCCGGCAGATCGTGAAACAGGGCCAACTCGATGACCCGGTCCGTATTGACCTCGGGGTTCAGGCGGGCCAGGGTCCACGCGATAACGGTCATTCGAAAGCTATGGTCGGCGACGCTTTCGCCCTCAGCGCCAGGGAGAAAATGCCACCCACTGCGTGGTGTGCGCTTGAGCATGCCGACTTCGAAGAGAAAATTGGTTACTCGGTCCACGGTAGCCTCCGGCTCATCGTCTGCGGCCCCGCCAAAAAACGCGAACTCCCAAATACACCACGCCGGCCAAGACAATCGTCGTTGCTCCTGCCGGGAGGTCGTAGGTGTAGCTCATGCCGAGGCCCACTGTGGTGAAGGTGACGCTGAGGATAACTGCCAAGGCCATTGTTCGGCCCAGGGTGGTGGCAAAGCGGCCTGCGACGGCTGCCGGGAGGGTCAGCAGGGCGATGACCAGTACGATTCCGACGACACTGACCAGCAAGACGACCGTCAAGGCCGTGATGGTATGGAGCAGCAGTGAAAGGCGCCCCACCGCCAGGCCCCGCATTCTGGCAAACTCCTCGTCAAAACAAAGAGCCTGAATCTCTCCATGCAGGGCAACAGCAATGAGGAGCACGGCAAGATCCAGCAGACCCATCAGCCACAAATCTGTAGTCCTGACGAGCAGGATGTTGCCGAAGAGATAACTCATCAGGTCTTCGGCGTAGCCCGGGGTCGATGCGATGAAGAGCAGGCCGATCGCCATGCCGACGGCCCAGATGGCAGCGATGACGGTGTCTTCCCGTTCGCCTTGCTGGTGAGATGCCTGTGCGATCAGGGCTGCCGCCACCAGGGCAGCCGCGGTTGCTCCCAGCATCGGGTCGGCCCAGGTTACGCCGTGCACCTCCTGAAGCCAATGGGCCAGCCCCAGGCCTGCCAGCACGCAGTGGGCAACGGCGCCGGCGATCGAGGAAGTCCTTCGAACGACAACCCAGGTTCCGACCACGCCTGCGGCCACACCTCCGAGGAGCCCCGCCAGGAGGGCGTGTTGCAGGAACTCGAAATGCAGGATGGCTTCGAGGAAATGCATCACAGGCGCCGATCGTGGTGAACCACGTGCACGTCCCCGCCGTAAAGCGTATTGATCACCGATCCGTCCAAATGTGAGGTTGGGTGCACATCAACCGTTCCGTGCACGCAGATCACCGTTCGCACGAAGGAGGCGACGAATCCAAGATCGTGGCTCACCAGGACCACGGTGCTGTCTTGGTTGAGTTCTTCCAAGAGGTCGAAGAAATCCTGTTCGATCTTGCGGTCCAATCCGGCCTCGGGTTCGTCGAGGAGCAGTAGTTCGGGTTTGGGCGCGATGGCCCGGGCCAGCAGGACGCGCTGCCGCTGACCGCCTGACAGGGCCGAATAGGCGCGGTTCTCCAGGCCCTCAAGGCCCACCCGTTCTATGGCCTCAGCGGCTGCGTTGCGGTCGTCCGCCGAGTAAGGGCCAAGATTCCTTCCGGGCCTCAGGCGCCCCATCAGCACGACATCGATCACCCGGATGGGGAAGTGGGCATCGGTGACTGCATGCTGGGGCATGGCCCCGATTCTCGGTCGGGCCTGCTCAGGGGATTGGCCGAAGACCTTGATGTGGCCGGACTGCGGACTGAGAAGCCCGAGGATCAGCTTGACCAGGGTTGTTTTTCCGCCGCCATTGGGGCCGATGATGCTGGCGAAATCCCCCCGCTGGAGGGTGAAGCTGACGTCCCTGAGAACCGGTTCGACCTGGTTGAAAGCGAAGGAGACGTCTTGCACGTCGATGACGGGTGGGTTCGATGTCATGGTGTCGTGCCTGTATTTCTTTCGAAGGTCTTCATGATTCGAGCGGCGATCCGCTCGATATTGGCCAGGAGATCGGGGGCCAACGGGTCGAGTTCGACCAGGTCGGCGCCGACAGCAGCGGCAACCGCCTGAGCGCCTGTACCCGCGAACTGCGGCTGCACGAAGATCACCTTTGCGCCCTGAGCCTTGGCGTCCTCGATGAGACTGCTGAGATGACGTCCGGTCGGATTCTTGCCTTCGAACTCGATAGCCACCTGGTGCAGTCCGTACCTTTGGGCGAAATGACCGAAGGCCGGGTGAAAGACGAAGAGCGTTCGTCCTGCGAAGGGAGCCAACCGAGTGGCGATCCGGTGGTCGGCCGCCTCCAGTTTTTCGGTGTACGTCGCCAGGTTCTCCGTGAAAGTCTCGCAGGCCTGTGGCCGGGTTTGGCAGAGGCACCGGCACACCTGTTGGGCATATTCGATCGTCAACTGAGGATCCAGCCAGAAGTGCGGATCCGGGCCCCCGGAGTGATCGTGTTTCCGGCGGTCTTGCGCGTTGTGGTGAATCGTCTCGGCTGTCGACACTCCGGCAAGGGAATTTGGCGAACCCTCGCAGATTGGCAGTTCCGGTTCGATATCGTGGATCCGGGCAATGACGGTGTGTTCAAAAGGGAGCCCCAGGGGCAACAGCAGGTCGGCGTCAGAGACAGAAGCCATCAAGCGGGGGCTGGGCTCTAAGGTGGCCGGTGATCTCCCGGGTGGGATCAATACGGTTAC
Organism: uncultured Thermoanaerobaculia bacterium; assembly: GCA_965363555.1. Taxonomy (GTDB): domain Bacteria; phylum Acidobacteriota; class Thermoanaerobaculia; order Thermoanaerobaculales; family Sulfomarinibacteraceae; genus DAOWGJ01. The sequence continues at coordinate 1,963 of CBDTUG010000078.1, read as the reverse complement.
GGACACTTCCTCTCCGCCGAGTTCTTGTATGATTTCTTGTTGGGGCAGAATCGAAACGACAACCTCGATCGGTTGGCCGGTTATGCCATCGGATACAGAACCGAAAAGGGCCGTGACTCCGATGGCGACGGCAATTGCCAACCGAGTCACAGGATTTCCACGGCGTCAGGATCGGCCAGGCATACAAGATGATTGACGTTGCATTCTCCGCAGCGTTTGATCCCGTGTGTCTCGCTGAATTCTGTCCAATGGCGACGCTGCTTTTCGTTGAGTACGCCGGTGCCGCGGCACAAGGGGCACGCGCCGTCGAGAGCGGACACGATTGCAGCTCGGATGAACTCCGACCGGTTGGTGATGCCCTCCATGGCTTCGACCAGAGCGTCGTCGGCTTTGAAAGTGATGATGTGGGCCTTTCCGTCCATGCGACCTCCGGTGTTACGAATTATTACTGGATTCGTTTTGAAAAGCAACAGCTGATCACTATTTGCCCCCCGTGGTAGGCTGGATCAGTGAATTCAGCTAAAGTGATGACATATGGTTGAGCCGTGAAGGGATGAGACATTGCAGGAATCAGATACTGCGGACGTTCCGGAAGTCTCGAAAATCCGAGAGGGTGATCAACTGACGGCGCCGGGGACTCTTGCTCGGGAAGAGCGGGAACACCAATTGCGGAAGATGGAGAGTCTCGCAATTCTCGCCGGCGGTGTGGCCCACGATTTTAATAACCTGCTGATGGGTGTGCTCGGCAATGCTGATCTGGCGTTGTCGGTCATGGCGCCCGGCGCTGCCGGACGGAACCAGGTTGAGGACATCATCGTCGCCGCACGAAGGGCAGCCGATCTTGCCAATCAGATGTTGGCATACTCCGGAAGGGGTCGGTTCAAGGTCGAGCAGGTGGACGTTGGCTCATTGGTGGGTGGATCGGCCCACCTTTTCAAGGCGGTGGTTTCCGGGAGTGTCGTATTGAAGGTTGAACCTGCTCCGGGTGTGTCGAGGGTGTCCGTTGACATCGGCCATATGCGGCAGGTCTTACTCAACCTGGTGGCCAACGCATCCGAAGCGATCAGGGAACGGTCGGGCCTGATTCGGGTTACGACCGGCGAGCGGGTCTTTGATCAGGACGATCTTGATCGTCTCTACGTTCCCAACGATCTCAAGCCGGGACCGATGGTCTTCCTCGAAGTATCGGACACCGGGTGCGGCATTGAACCTGAGACCTTGGGGCGGATCTTCGATCCGTTCTACACGACCAATTTCACCGGTCGGGGACTTGGCCTGGCGGCCGTGCTTGGCATCGTCCGGGGTCACGGGGGAGGCATAGATGTTAAGTCGGAAGGTCGGCGAGGCAGTACCTTCACGATCATCTTGCCGCGAGCCGAAGAGTCGGCGGAAAGTGCGCCCGGTCGTTCGCCGAGATCGACCGACCGCCTGGCGTTGGTCATTGATGACGAAGAGACCGTTCGTGATGTCTCCCGTGCCTATCTCGAGCAGGCCGGCTTCACGGTATTGACAGCGGAAAACGGCCGTCGCGGACTCGAGGTCTTTCGGGAAAATGCGGCGGCGGTCGACTGCATCATCCTTGATTATGCGATGCCGGAAATGGGAGGAGGGGAAACCCTGGTCGAGATCCGAAAGATCCGTTCCGATGTGCCGGTGATTTTGTCCTCGGGCTATGACGAGGATGAGGTTGTCGCAAATATGGGTGAACACGCCGGCTCGACCTTCATTCAAAAGCCCTACGGCGCGGCAGCCCTGATGGAACGGCTGCGAGCCCTTGGTGTGGAGAGCTGAGAGCGGAGCTCTCAGCTCATGGCAAGCGCTCCACTGTGAGCTGGTTCCCATCCGGAAACCCCGGAAGGGGGACAGCGCGGCTCCCGAGGCGGAAACGAGCAATTTTTTGATAAGTTATAGGAAGGCAAGGGTTTCCGCGGAGTCGTACTTAGGGACATCGCGCACCGCCCGG
>CBDTUG010000077.1:0-6751 GCA_965363555.1 uncultured Thermoanaerobaculia bacterium | reverse complement strand
GTGACCAGTCTGAGGGCATCGAGAAAACGACCCCGGTCCAGCCGGGCCGTGACGTCACGCTCGGTCGCCTTCCAGGGTGCCGAAATTTGGTCGGAAAGGGGAGAGGAGTGGTCTGAAGGGCGCACCTGCATCAAGCCTGATTCGACACATCGGTGAACCAATTTGAGGACGTCAAAGACCTGGCGCCGGTTCCATAGAGCCAGCTCTTCGATCGTACCCCGGCCGTCCATCTGCATCACCAGGGCCATATCCTCGTCGTCCAGATCTTCAGGGACCGCGACCGTGATAGGGACGCCGGAAGTGTCTGGCACAAGATTGGTCATCTGGCGCCTTTCGTCTCGCTGGCGGTGGCCCTCAAAGAGGAACGAGGCCGCCGGAAGCGGTATCTCGTGGAAGGCTCTGTCGGGAAGGTCGGATTCGATAAAACGGAAATCTCCGGAATCCCATCTGATCAGGTCATACAGGGTCTCGCGCGTTTTGGCCGTAACAACGGTCTTGAGCTCCTGGGGGCTGACGAATCCCTGGGTGATCGCCAGTTCACCCAACATCATCGATTTCTCGGTTTGAGATTCGATCATCGCTTCAACGTCGGTCGTCGTGCAATGACCCCATCCCACCAGGTAGTGTCCCAGGAACTCGCGGGGGTTGTCCGAGGCGACCGCGACCACATCGCCCCGGCGGAAGAAGATTTTCTTTGTGAAATCGATCCCGTCGATGATCAGGGTGCCTGTCTTCCGGCTGGCGGCCAGCCATTGCACGATGTCCGCGACGCCCATGGTTCGAAGGTTGCCGGCTATGGTCAATCGATCTCCCAATCCACCGAAAGGCTCGGGCGAGATGAATCGCCGCGAACCGGTCGGGTTCTTTAACTGTACCCCCAGCTAGTCGAACCAGCTTCGAGACATCTCGCGTAGAATCTCTTAAGCGAGAGGCTCGCTGCACTATAGGGGAATTCGGGAGGAATGAAGATGACCCAGATCACCATGACTCGGCCCGATGACTGGCATTTGCACCTGCGGGACGGGGCCGCCATGGCCGACGTCGTATGCCACACGGCCAGGGTTTTCGCCCGGGCGATCGTCATGCCCAACCTCTCAGCGCCGGTTGTGACGACCGATGATGCTCTTGCGTATCGTCGGAGAATCCTGAAGGCGTTGCCTTCCCCCACGACCTTTGAGCCCCTGATGACGCTTTACCTGACGGATCGCACGCCGGGGGCCGAAATCAGGCGCGCGGTTGAGAGTGGAGTTGTGCACGCTGTCAAGCTCTACCCCGCGGGGGCGACGACGAACTCAGACGCCGGCGTGACCGATATCGCCAGGGTGAGTGAGGCCCTCTCCGTCATGGCGGAAATGGGTCTGCCTCTATTGGTCCACGGGGAGGTGACGGATACCACCATCGATGTATTCGACCGGGAAGCGGTATTTCTCGAGAGGGTTCTGGCGCCCCTGGTCGAAGCCAATCCCAGGCTCAAGATCGTTATGGAACACCTGACCACCGCCGAGGCGGTGTCCTTCGTCGAGAACGCTCGCGAGGGGATCGCGGCGACGATCACCCCCCACCATCTTTTGATGAACCGCAACGCGATCTTCTCCGGCGGAATCCGGCCACACCACTACTGCCTGCCGGTGCTCAAACGGGAAAGGCACCGTCAGGCGTTGGTGCGTGCGGCAACCTCCGGCAATGCCAGGTTCTTCCTGGGCACGGATTCGGCCCCCCACTCGGTGGAGACCAAGGAGGCGCCGTGCGGGTGTGCAGGGATCTATTCGGCCCACGCTGCTCTGGAGTTGTATGCTCAGGTGTTCGAGGCTGCAGGCGCATTGGATCGGTTGCAGGCCTTTGCATCCCACCACGGGGCGGATTTCTATCGGCTTCCTCGGAACACTGGTAGCATCACCCTGGTTCGGGAATCCTGGCTCGTTCCTCCGGCGTATCGGTTTGGAGAGGGCTCAGTCATCCCCCTCGCGGCCGGGGAAAGGGTTGCGTGGCAGATTGAGGAAATGGATCGCCCCTGAGGACGGTTCCCCTTCTGGAGGATTATTTATGGTAGCGGCAAATTCCAACGGCAAAACTATCGGCATTCTGACCGGCGGGGGGGATGTCCCCGGCCTCAATCCGGCAATTCGCGCCGTCACCGTGCGGGCACTTCGTGAGGGCTACAGGGTTGTGGGCATTAAGCGGGGCTGGTCCGGCCTGATAGAAATCGACAGGGACACGGGCGATGCCGGAGATTCCGTTGTCGACCTGACTGAGGAAGTCGTCACCAAGGTCGGCCGGACCGGAGGGACCTTTCTCCATACGTCGAGGACCCGGCCGAGCCACGTGCCGAGGGCCGACGTTCCGGATCATCTCAAGGCTGGTTATCAGGACGAGGTCAACGACTTGACGCCCGAGGTGTTGAAAAATTTGGATTTCCTCGACATCGACACCCTGATTCCCATTGGTGGTGACGATACCCTGTCATATGGCGAGCACCTCCACAAGAAGGGCGTTGCGGTCATTGCACTCCCCAAAACAATGGACAACGATGTGCCGGGGACCGACTACTGCATCGGCTTTTCAACCTGCGTGACGCGGACCATCGAGATGACTCATGCCCTTCGGACCTCGGCCGGCAGTCACGAGCGTTTCCTGGTCATCGAGGTCTTCGGGCGGTACGCGGGTTATACGGCGCTGTTGCCGACGATGGCCGGAGCAGCCAACCGGTGCGTCATTCCGGAGCACGCTTTCGACATTGAACATCTTTGCGAGTTGATGACCGAGGACCGGCGGGAGCATCCCAGCAATTACAGCGTCGTTCTGGTTTCCGAGGGGGCGACATTCACCGGGATGGACGAGATGGTCTTCTCGGATCAAGAAGCTGACATGTTCGGCCACAAAAAACTTGGGGGCATTGGTGACCGGGTTGCCCAAGCCCTGAAGGACGTATCTCCAAAGTTCAACAACGGGCGTCGAGTCAATGTGATCTCACAGCGTCTGGGCTACATGGTGCGCTCGGGCGATCCCGATGCGATGGACTCGATCGTTCCGATGGCCTACGGAAATCTGGCGATGGATCTGATTCTCGATGGTGTTTCGGGTCGGCTGGTCAACGTCCGAAACGGGCGGTACGACAACGTTCCGATCGACGTCGTGACCTCACGCAAGAAGGTGATCGATGTTGGGAAGTTCTACAACACCGAGCGCCTGAGGCCGTTCTACAACAAATTTGACGGCGCCCCGGTGTTCATCATGACGTCAGATTACTGATGAAAACCCGTGAGCTCGTCGCGACCTGCAGCCGGGGGCTTGAAGAGATTCTGGCGGACGAGATTCTTGACCTTGGAGGTTTGAGGGTCCAGCCTGGGCGAGGCATGGTTCGGTTTCAGGGAGAACGCTTGACAATGATCAGGTGCTGTCTGGGGCTTCGGACCGCCATGCGGGTCTTGATTCCCGTCGCCTCGGGCCCAGTCGGTGACCGAGAGCAGCTTTACCGACTGGCGGCTCAGGTGGCCTGGGAGGAATACCTGACCCCGGGGGGAACCCTGGCGGTCAACGTCGCAGGACGAACCTCGGCCTTCGCCAACACGATGTTTGCGGCCCAGGTCGTCAAAGATGCAGTCGTTGACCGAGTGCGGGAGATTCGGGGCGGGCGGCCCTCGGTTGATCTGGTCAGACCCCACGTTCCCATTCATCTCCACTTGGGTGAAAATCATGCGTCGATCTCCCTCGATGCCGCGGGAACTCCACTGTCGAAACGTGGTTATCGCCCCAAAGGCGGTCCGGCCCCGTTAAACTCAGCTCTGGCCGCCGGCTTGATCCTGTTGGCTGAATACGACGGTGAGAGGCCATTCTTGGATCCGATGGGTGGCACCGGGACCTTTGCGGCGGAAGCCGCGATGATTGCCACGCGGATGGCGCCGGGACTCTTTCGGCGCTATGCCTTCGAGCGGTGGCCGGATCATCGTCAGGATCTCCTGATCAAGGTGCGCCGGGACCTCGAAGCTCAGCAGAGACCGGCGCCGTGTCCCATTGTCTCAGCGGATCATGATCCCAAGGCCCTCAAGGTCGCCAAGCAGAACCTGGGCGCCGCCGGGGTTAATCAGTGGGTCGACATCGTTGCGGGCGAGGCAACGGCGATGGATCCGCCAGGTGAGGGTTCGTTGATCGTCATCAATCCACCTTATGGCAAGCGCCTAGGAGAAGCCGACGCCCTCAAGGGCCTCTATTCCGCCCTGGGAGATCGTCTCAAGGCCATCGGAGGGAATTCAACTGCCTGGATCCTCGCGGGCAACCGGGAGCTCTCCAAGAACATTGGCCTCAAGGCTGCGCGGAGAATCCCGGTCTTCAACGGCCCCATCGAATGCCGCTGGATGCGCTTCGATTTGTACGAGGGCAGTCGGAGAGTGGGCCGGGATGACGATTCTCTTGCGAAGGGCTCAGAGGAATAGCCACAACAAGGCTCAAAGAGGCCCCTCCGGAAGGCCGGGTTCAGAAAACTCTGCGGTTGTACACGACCCAGCGGCCGGCACCGATGTGGATTCCGGTGAGGGTTTGTCCGGCGATGATGTTGTTGCCGGCGTCCCGGAATTCTAGGTCGATATCGTAGTCCCCTGGGGGCAGGTCCATTCGGAGCAGGAGAATTTGGCCGGGTAGCGTAAGCCAACTGCGCGTATCGGCCCTTTCGGTCAGCATGCCCAGGAGGTTGACCAGTAGCCCGACGGTTTCATCTTCTTTTCCGGCGGCGTTGGATGCAGCGTATTTGATCAAAGCACGGACGATGGTCCTGACCAGAATCTTGGGGTAGGTGACTTCGAAGTTGAGTCGGGCCCTTCGCTCGAGGCTGTCGACGATCTGCGTTTCGACCGACGAGGCACCAACCTGCATTCGTCCCGTGATTGTATTTCCTGGGGTCTCGGGAGGCATGGTTGGCAGTGCCACGCTGAGCCAATAGCTGATGGAAGGGTTGGCATGGGTGTTCCAATTCGCTCGGCCCGCCACCTGGGATGCCCATTGGTCATAATCCGTGAAATGGTCCGTGGTCAGAATGGGGAGGCTGAGTTTGATCTGATCCTTGTGTGGAATCCAGCCGGTCTCGACAAAGACCGCGAGGGTGCCCTGTTCCCTGGAAGGACCGGAGGATATGAGTTGGTCCGGGAAGGCTGATGGAAATTCACTCCGAAGGTCCTCTATTTCGCCACTGAATCCCAGCGTGCGGCCTGTTCTGATGAGGTCCTGGCCGAGCCAAGATGGTATTGAATGTCCCAGAGTATTTTCTTCCTGGGCGTAGGTCCTTAGCGCGTTGCGATAGGCGATGAAGGCATCGTTGGGTTCGTGGTTGATTTCATAGAGTAGTCCCGAGAAATAGAGAAGGAAGGCGTTTGCCTCCAGGGTCTCCTTTTTTGTGGACGGACCGGTATCCAGCTGACGGTAGAGAGCGTCCACTGCGCCCTTGAGCATCTCGCCGGCCTTCCGGGCTTCCACCCTGGCTTCTCCCGCCTGGTCGAGCGCCAGGTAGTTGAAGGCCCGGTAGTAGGGAATCATGGCCATTTCAAAAGGGTCTGCTCGGTAGGCCAGGCTCCGGTCGTTGCTGATCAGGGCAAGAGCCTCCCTCGAGAGACTTCGGGTGTAGAGCTCGACAGCACGATTTTCGGCCAATTCAAAATTATCGTTGGAGGCCGTCCATTGACCGGCGTAATGTTCCACCTGGGCCTTCTCAAGAAGGGTCAGCAGCCGGTCCTTCTCTTTGGTGTTGCTCTCAAGCTCGTGGAGCGCCCCTTCGAATTGGCCCGCGGTGAGATCGTCCCGCAATCCCATGTGGGATGCCGAATAACTGACACAGGCCAACGACCCGGCAAATGCCGGAATGGCAAAACACCACCGGCTCAGCCGGGAGAGTTTCAAACCGGGCGCCTCAGGGACGGTACTTGGATCGGCCGATGTATTTCTTAATCTTCTCGAAGCCCGTCCAAACCTTGGTGTTGTCCTCGAGATTGACCAGATAACAGTCGACTTGGTAGTACTTGACCTCTTTGCTCTTTTTCGCGTCGAAGATCGAGTTGACCTCGCCGAGCAGCATGAAATCGGCGCCGCGCTCTTTGCCCCAGCTCTTGATGGTGTCCTGTGAGGCATAGTCGTGCTGGTCTTGGCGTTCGGCCCGAACGCCTTCTCTCTCTTCGGCGGAAGCGACGATCGTCACCTGCCCGGAGTTGATGAAGAATCGTTCGAAATCTGCGACCAGAGTCTTCATCGGGATGTGTTCGGGGGTTTTGTTGGCGATGTTTCCTACGATCAGGGTTGGTTTCTTGCCGTGAGCGACAGAAAAGTCTCCGATCCAGGGTGTTGAGAGGGCCTGGGTGACCAGGGCGGAAGCGGCCTGCTGACTGTCGACGTCATTCCATTGGCCGGAGAGGTCGATCTGTTCTTCGGGCGCGACTCGCGAAACCGTGGTTCCGCATCCGAGCAGGGCCAGCATCATGAAGCCGAGAATGGAAATGGCAAAGAAGCTGTGGTGACGCATGGTTTTCCTCCAGGCACATCCTGAGTCCAACGTTACTCAAAGTCAATCCACTCATCGGAGTTCGAACCGTGAAGTGATTGATTGGCCTGCTGGGTGGCAGTTTCAGGGTGCAAGCCCCAGGTTTCAAGAAACACCACGAACTCGCCGATTTACCCCTGTCGCTTGTTGCCTGAGACCTGAGACCCGATGTCCCTGGCCCATGCTGGTCGCTCCGCAAAGCCACGGCTCCGCCGTGATCGCCCTTTGGGCGAT
>CBDTUG010000076.1:0-6752 GCA_965363555.1 uncultured Thermoanaerobaculia bacterium | reverse complement strand
GCCATGTCCCAGAGGATCAGGTCCAAGGTTGAACCCTGGCTGTTTGCGCCTCCGCTGGCCCGGTTTTCCAGATCTGCGGTGGACTGGGCGGCCGCGTCGCTGGCCCGATCGTCCAGGCTCATGTAGTAGGTCTCGGCGCCATGAACTGAAGTCACTGTTGAGGCATTGGCATGGAGAGAGACGAAAACTTGAGCATCGAGACGGTTAGCCAGGGCGGCACGGTCAGACAGGGCTCGTCCCACGTCGCCGTCACGTGTCAGCCGGACGGGATGGCCCGTCGCCCGGAGTGCCCGAGCCAGTCGACTGGCGATGGTCAGGGTCAATTCCTTTTCGGTCAGGCCCGACTCTCCGACGGCGCCGGTATCTTCGCCGCCGTGACCGGGATCGATCACGATGGGACGAGGACCGGTTCGTCGCACTGGTCGGGCAATGGTCGGCGCCGGGGTTGGCGTCGGAGGCACCGAACCCAACTCCAGGACCACGCGATCGGGCGTCGTCAGTAAATTCCACGAAATCAGTCCGACGCCTGGTTTGAGGTCGACCTCGATGCGTCCAGGCGCTGCAATGATTCCCGTGACCCGGCGAGACCGAAGGCGGTTGGCACTCTCGATTCGAGGTGCGGATCGTGGCATGAGCACGACTGCACCGCCTCCGGGTCGAGCTTCGACCGAGGCCTCGACCGCTCGATCCAACGACAGCACCAACGTTGTCGTTGCGCTGAAGTCGGCGGCTGCGGGCCGCACGGTGACCGGCCTGCCGGAACTGACGCCAGGAATGATCGAATATCCGCCGGGGATCGCCTCGAGATGAAAGCCGAATGGGCCCAGCACAAAATCATCAAGGAAGCGAAGTGTGACCGCAACGCCGCCAGGCGAGGTGATCGGTGCGTCCTGAGCTTCCGCCAGCTTGCCGTTGACCAGAACCAGACGTCGGTCGGGGGCGACTTGAACCAGGAATTCGCCTAGTGACAGGGCCCAGACCCCGGCAGAGGCGGAATAGACAGCCTCCCCACCGAGCAGAGTCATGATCGGAGACATTTCGACCCGGTTCCGAATGGGGGTCGTTTCGATCTTGAGTCCCTGGTGTCTGAATTCCAGTCTGGGAGGGAGAGTTTGAGCCTGGAGTACGGTGACGAATCCCAGGAGTGTTACAAGCGTGAAGAAAACGGTTTTCCGCATGGCGGGCACATGATACCTGAGTTGAGTGATTCTGGCGGACGGGATCCTGGGGATTTCAAGTCGTGGTAGGCTCGGGGTATGCGAAAAAGAAAATCTTATCCCCAGGTGGTCTACGGGCCGCACCCTGCCAACGGCACCCAGAAAGCGAGGAAGACCATGCGCCGAATGTCCGAATCCGTAGCATCGCTCCAACGACTTTCAATAGCCTTCGTGGCCGTCACGATCGTGGTTGCCCAAGCACTGCTGCCGCAGCCAGTTTCTGCGCAGCTCAACCAGCCCCTACACCGCGATGGCTGGATTCTGGCCGCGGCGCATGCGCCAGGACTGCAGGGCGCCATTTGGCGCTCCGATGTGTGGATTTTCACCCAGGAGTACTCGGTCAGTACGGTGACACTCAGGTTCTGTCGTGCCGAACGGGACAATACTTCTGTCGAAGAGTACACCGTCACGACCTCGGGCGGTCAAAGGGTTTACCACTTCGAGGACGTGGTCGACCACTTCTTGGATGTCGGCGACGGCTCATGGGTTGGCGCGATCCACTACACAGCTGACTCGGACGTACAGGTGTGGGCGCGGGTCTACTCCATATCGGCCGATGGCTCACGTTCCTTCGGCCAACTCGTTGAGGGCATCGCCAGCGATGCAATGTCACCCGATGGCAACCCCTGGATCTCCGACGAGCACCAACGCATGATCCCAACCAAACATACAGCGGACGATCGCTTTCGGGTCAACGTCGGCATCGTCAACCCGACCGCCACCGAGAACGAATACTATGTATCAATTTACGACAGATCCGGTTCTCGGCGAGACTCCTTAACGGTCACCGTGCAGCCCTATTCCCTGTTACAGCTGAGTGACCCCTTTGCGGCTGTGGATGGCGGCGAGTGGAGCGGCTACGCGATCCGCGTGGTGTGCGCTACGGAAGGCGGTGGCACTTTGGCCTACGTCTCAGTGGTCGACAATACGACCAACGATGCCTACTTCGTGCGAGGCACAAAGCAGCTTCCTATTGAAGAAGGCGCGGTCAATTGTACCCGGCACGACGACGGCTGGGTGCTCGCGGCGGCGCACGCCCCTGGCCTAGAGGACTCGATTTGGCGCACCGACCTGTGGATCAGGGCGGATTCCCCGTATGACACCGCTGCCACCCTGTATTTCTGCCGCCAGGACGAGGACTGCACCGGTGCCGAGGGTCACGAGGTGTCGTTCACTGAGAACGAGAAGACGGCCTACTTCGAGGACGTGGTCGACCAATTTTTGGGGGTCGGTGGAGGCTCGTGGGTCGGGGCTATCCACTACAACTCCAGCACCACCGACGTGCAGGTGTGGGCGCGGGTCTACTCAATCAGCCCTGACGGTACGGCCTCCTACGGCCAGCTGATCGAGGGCATTCCGACTGCCGACATGTCGCCGGACAGAAACCCGTGGGACAACCGCGAGCAGCAATACATCTTTGCCGCCAAGCACACCGCTGATGACCGCTATCGGGTCAATATCGGCATCGTCAACCCGACTTCGATCGACTCCGAGTACGAGATTTCGGCGTACGATTCGACCGGCAACTGCCCACCGGGCGGCTGCCTGCACATGGATGTCAATGTTCCTGCGTACTCGATGACCCAGCTGTCAGACCCGTTGGCCTCGTGGCAAGGTGGGGACTGGAGCGAAGCCCATCTGCAGATCAAGTGCAACACCGAGGACGGTGGCACGTTCGCGTATGCCTCGGTCGTCGACAACGCCACCAACGACGCATTCTTCGTTCGCGGAATCAAGCTGCTGCGGCCGAGCCAATAGCGTTCATTCGTAACTAAAATAAAAACGCCCGGGCGCGAAGCCCGGGCGTGATATTGATCGGTCTTGGCCGTCTTATTCGGTCAAGGGCTCCAGGGTCAAGGGATCGCGAAGAGGCACCTTATGGATCGGGCCGAAATCGGTCAGACTGGCGTCGTGATCCGGATGCCCGGCCATGACTTCCTCGATGTTGCCGACGACCAGCATGATCATGTCGTCCGGCCTGATGTCCTTGGCGAATGCCTTTTGGATATCTTCGGCCGTGACGTTACGAACCGTGTCACGGTAGTTGGTCCAGTAGTCGTGCGACCGGCCGAGGATCTCATCCTGGGCGAAGATGCCAACGACTCGTGCCGCTGATTCGAAACGGCGGGGGAAGGTCTCAACCATCGAGTTCTTCGAGGTCATCAATTCCTCATCTGTGACCGGCTCGGTCTGCATCTGCTTGACCAGTTTCATGGCAATCTCGGCGGCAAAGGCGCAGGTCGAGGACTTGGACTGATAGTAGGGGCCGAATGTTCCCGGCATTGTGACGGGGAAAGACAACGCCGAGTAGGCGCCGTAGGCCAGACCTTCATCCGAACGGATCGTCTTCATCATGCGAGCGGTGAATCCACCGCCGCCGAGAATGTCATTGCCGATGGTCAGCGGGAACTGGCCGGGAAATCCGAGACGATAACCAAGGTGGCCGATGCGGACCCGGCCCTGGTTGACGTCCGATTTGTTGACGACGTAAACGCCGGGCGCCGGAACCTGGGTGGGCTGAGGGATCTCCTGAAGTGCGCCATCGAGCTTGGGTAGAGTACCGATGGTCGTGTCGAGCAACTTTTTGGCATCCTCTCGTGTGATATCTCCGGAAACGGCGAGCACGAGGTTGTCGGACCGGATCAGACGAGAGACGAAGTGTTTGGCGTCGTCAAGAGTCACCGTGTCCAGCGTTGCTTTGGTGGCCAGTCTATTCATCCAGTAATCATCACCGTAGATCAGCCGGTCCCATTCCCGGTTTTCGATGCTTCCGGTATCGTCGTTGCGCCTCTTCATCGCCTGGAGCAAGTCGTCCTTGGCCTTGGCGAAGCGATCGTCCTGGAATGCGGGCCGGGCCAAGAGGTCCATGAACAGGCCCATAGCCTCGTTGAGGTCCTTTGACATGACGTTGAGGGACGCCGAACCGCGGACATCGCTGATGCGGGCGGAAATATTGGCGGCGAGGAAGTCCAGTTTCTCGTCCAGTTCTTGTGCCGTGAGGTCGCCGGCGCCACCGGCTCTCCAGGCTTCGGACACCATCTCCGCGAGGCCGGCCTTGTTGGCGGGCACGAGGTAACGTCCACCCCTGAAGTAGACGGCGATATTGACCAGCGGCAGCTGGTGGTCTTCTGAGAGGTAGACCGGCGTGCCGTTGGAAAGCTCGAATCGAAAGTCTTCGGCCGAGGGAACATCGAAGCTGAGATCTTCGAATGTCAATTTCTCCGGACGGTCGACGATGTCACCGGCCGAGGCAAAAACTGCGCACATGGCGCAGAGGACACACGTAGCGATCAGGATTTTGCGCATCTTCATTCACCCTTCCCGGCTTCAAGTTGTGAGAGCCGTTCCTTGATTCTTGCAATGACCAGCTCGAGAGCCGGCTTGAAATCATCTGGCGCCTGAGAAATGCTGCCCTGCATCTGGGCCAAAGCCTGTTCGAGGCGAGCAGTATCGGTTTCTGTGGAGATCTGGGCAATCATCGACTTGGCCATGGCCTTGGCCTGTCCGTCGAGGCCCGCCAAGGCCGGGTCCTCTTCGGTGCCGTCCTTGCGCACGTACCACAGGGTGTTACGACCCTCAGATGTGAAGTACTTCTTGGCGACTCGCATGACATCTTCAGCGTTGACAGCCTGGACGGCAGCTGACGCATCGTTGATGTAGTGCCAGTCGCCCATAGCGTCGTAGATCAGCAGTTGCAGCATCAAGTAGAAATTGGATTGCAGCCTGCGGTAGGAGTTGGCTAGGCTCTGGTTCTTGACCTTCTGCAGTTCTTCGGCGGGAATGAGCTCGGTCTTCAGCTTGGAGATCTCTCCGAGCAAAGCCTCTTCGGCCGCCTGATGCGGCACCCCTTCGGCCAGTTCTGCGCCGACTTCGAACATCCCGTCGAGCCGCATCGAACGGCCGTAGGCGTAGGGTTCCCCTGTCGCCATTTCGTGTTCTTCGACAAGGGCCTTGTAGAAACGCCCGGTCCGCCCGGCAAGGACCGAGGCCAAAATATCCAGGGCGTACTGGTCCGAGTTGATGAAAGAGACTGTGCGCCAACGGATCTGGACCGACGGGTTGGCGTCGGCTTCGGCGACCATGCGGCGCTCCTGGATCTGTGGCAGTTCTTCGGTGATCACTTCAGGAGGCGGTGTCTCGCCGCGGGGAATCCGACCGAAGTACTTCTTCGCAAGTTCAAAAACCTCATCGGCGTTGAAATCGCCGACGATCGCTACAGTCAGGTTGTTGGGCGCATAGTAGGTGGCGAAGAACTGATTCGCCTGAGCGCGGCTGATGCTCTCGACGTCGGAGGGCCAGCCGATCACCGGGTGGTGATAGGGCGAGGCATTCCAGAACATCGAGTCGTACTGCTCTTCGAATTTGGAGGTGGGATTGGATTCCACGCGCATACGACGTTCCTCCCGAACAACGTCGCGTTCGGAGTAGAACTCCCGGAAGACGGCATTCATCAGTCGTTCCGACTCCATCCAGAACCACAGCTCCAGCTTGTTGGCCGGCACGGTTGTGAAGTAGGTCGTCATGTCCTGATTGGTGAATGCATTCATCCCGGAGGCGCCCATCTCGGTGTAGATCTGGTCGAACTCGTCCTTGACGATGTACTCGTGCTGCTCGTCCTGAAGAACCTTCATCGTCTTCGACAGCTCTTCGAGGGCCGGTGTCCGGTTTTCTGGGAGATAAATCGAGCCCTCGACCTCGCCACGTCTCTTGGCATCGCGCAGCTTGGAGTATTCCAGCTCCATTTCGGCACGTGTCGCATCAAGACGGCTCATGATTTCGAATTCCTTGGCCGAGTCGGATGTGGCGATAGTTTTTGTGCCCTTGAACATCATGTGTTCGAAGAGGTGGGCAATTCCGGTGACTCCCGCTTCCTCGTTGGCAGAGCCGACGTGGGCGACCCAGCCGCCGATGACGGACGGGTTTTCGTGCCGCTCCACCAGGAGCAGACGCATGCCGTTGTCCAGAAGGTGTTCTTTGACAGGGACTTGAGCATCGGTCGAAGCTCCGGCTCCAACCGAAATCCCAAGCATGATCGCCGCACAGACGACGATCCATCGTTGATTCTTTTTCATGAGATCCCCTTTCAATGTTAATCAGACGCAACGGAAAATAATCTTCCGAAGACTCAATACGAAATACCCCGAAATGGTTTCAGGTATCAGAACAGCGTATAGATGAACGGTGCCGCGGCGGACCCGGACAGTACGATCAACATGGCCACCAAGGCCAGAACAACGATGATCGGCGTCAGCCACCACTTCTTGTTGTTCTTCAAGAAATCCCAAAACTCGGCAAAAAAGCCGATCTGGCCGCCTTCCGCCTCGCGTTCGAAATCACTCTTGCTCATGGTTGAAACCTCAATATTGCCGGAAATACTGTTTCGGATCGGGATGCGGCGCCCGTTTGATCCAATAGCTCGGCGAATCCGGCTGAAATCGCCGCCTCATGGGATCATACCGGAAGAGCCGCATCAATATTCCAATCGGGGTCAGGACCAGGTAATAAACGATGGCCAGCACGATATGGGAGACCACA
>CBDTUG010000075.1:0-6813 GCA_965363555.1 uncultured Thermoanaerobaculia bacterium | reverse complement strand
CCGGAGGGGCATCTCCGCCATGGTGGCCTCCGCTCGAACCACTTCCTTGACCGCCGCCGCCACGCCCACCGCCACCAGACCCACCACCGCCACGCCCACCACCGCCACGCCCACCACCGCCACGCCCACCACCTCGCCCGCCCCCCTGCTGGTCAGGTTTGAGGAAGAAACGCCACTCGCAGTAGGTCGTGCGACCCTCGTAGATCTTGATGCTCTCATCGCACGAGGTCGAATGCACACCGACGATCGGACCGATTAATTCGCCCTCGTCATTGCGGCTGACGCCATCGGGCAGACCACCTCGATCCCGCTGGCCGCCAGGGCGGCCGGCCCCGATTCCAGCGGTGCCCGTCGGCAAGGGTGCACCATCGTCGAGGCCTGGAATCTTGCGCACCCCAACCTGGCGTTCCTGCCCCAAGAAAACGATGCCCCATTTTTCGGAATCTGTGATCGGGTCTTTCCACTTCTTGCGGATGACCTTGGGATCGGCTTCCCAGATCTCCTTCAAACGCATCGGGTTGCGCCCGTACTTGGCCTTGTAAATCCGAATAGCCTCGACGTACTGCTGGCCGCGAAAGATCAGCTCGGCCTCGCGCTCTCTTTTCATCTGGAATGAAACCGCCTGTACGGCCACACCCATCATGATCGCCATGATGGCGATGACCATGACCAACATCACCAGGGTGAAGCCGGCATCGGCCGAACGGGGTTCAGGTTTCAGCCTGCAGGCCTCAGGAAAAACAAGGTTGTCTGTGCCCTGTGACCTGCGACCTGAAGCCTTGGAGCGTGTTGGGAATCGACTCATCAGTCGTCAATACTCCGAGAATGGCGTGCCGTCGACCGCATTGCCGAGGGCGCCGGACTGCACGTCCATGATGCCCGTCCCTCCGCCGCCGCCCATCTCATCGTCAAAGGGCTGTAAATCCTCAACATCCGCCGCGTCGGCAGGAATTTCAATCCAGGTGTCTGCACTTTTTGTTACCGGATCAATCGGCATGAAACGAAGGTACCCGGCTTCGACCAACTCCTGAAGGGAACCGGGGTACTGGCCCCGATCACCAAGGTACTGGTCGATCGAGGATCGTATCTGGTAGAGGTCCTCTTTCAGTACGGCCTCTCGAGCCCTCTTGGGTGCATTCTGCATATTGGGCATGGCCACCGCGGCCAGGATACCGATAATTGCGATGACCACGATCAACTCGATCAGGGTGAAACCGCCTTCGCGGCGTGGGGTGATTCGGGAACCCATCTCACCAATCCTTGTACTCGGTCCCATCGAGGGCCGTACTTTCCGAGAGAGAATAAACGTCCCAAACATTTTCTCCTCCCCAACCGTTGCTGTCCACATCGTCCTGATAGGACTTCAGGCCCCACTCCTCTTCCCGAGTCATCGGGTCCCTTGGGAGTTTTCGCAGGAATTTGCGTTTGATTTCCTGCCCGACCAATTGCACGCCTTCGGCCAGGGTCTCGAGATCCGGCGGATAACCCTCGGATCCCAACGTGACCGGGATCATGCCTTGATCGGACAAGCGCTTGTACTCGTCGATCGCGGTTCGCATCTGGCGCAAGGCCAGGCGCAGTTCCATCTCCTTGCGGCGTTTGACAGTGAACTTGGCCACCGGCATTGCCATACCGGCAAGGATGGCCAGGAGGGCCGCGACCATGACCAATTCGGCCAGGGTAAAACCACGCTCACGCCGTTGCCATCGGTACATTCTGCCTCCTTTAGTCCGCGGCGCCGTCGGAGACGAAGATCGCCCCATCGGAGGCCGAGACCGGCAAAACCACACCGTCCGCTCTCACAACGCCCTGAGTACTGAATATCAGCGGCGCAGGACCCGGTGTCAAGGCCCTGACGTTGAACGTCGCCAACACCTGAGGCATTGCATCCCCGTCCGCCACCACCAAATCAAGGAAAATCATTCCCTGTTCGGAGTCGATGACCTGATCAACGACTCCGATGGCTGGGGCCACCTCCAAGGTGTCGATAGCGATACGTCCTGGGTCAAAGGTCAAGGTCACGGGCATACGGTAGTTGTCATGGTCGCCCGAGCCTACGATCTGAATCTGGGTGATCTCGTCGACCCCCAATGAAATCACCGAGGGCTGGAGAGTCAGCTGAACCGGCACCGCCTTCAGATCGGTCTCGGCCGGCTTGCCCGCATCCTCAAGACCGAAGGTCTCGTCGATGACACCGCCGCTACTATCCCCTGCCTCCATGGCTTTGTTCCCGGTGGCCAGTTCGACGCCCCTGGGCTGCTCGACCTGACGAGGCTTGGGGGCCGTGGGCGTGTGGAAGGTGCTTGGCTTGGGTTTTCTCTCTTTGCCCTCTTCGTCGGACCGGCGCGGATCCGACCTTTCGGGTCTTTCCTTCCTGGCATCGAAGGGACTCCTGGAGCCGGAACCCGAAGCAACACGGGGACTGTTGGAGCCATAAAAGGAGATTCGGCTCTCGGTTCCAACCCACAGGGGCGCCAGATCCTCTTCGGTGATGTCCGGGAAGCGCACGATGTGGGGGGTGACGGTCATCACCAGGTCGGTCCGCTTGAGTTGTTTGGTTTTATTGGTGAACAACCGCCCGAGCCAGGGAATCCGGGACAAGCCCGGAGTCTCGACTACACCTTCTGTCGAATCGGTGCGGAACAAACCGGCCAGTAACGAGGTCTCACCATCCTTGAGCCGATTGACCGAAGTGATGGTTCGGGTTCCGATGACGACCGCGTTCTGGCCCGGTCCCACGGCCACGGTCTCACCAATGTTGGAGATCTCGACGCTGAGATTCAGGGTGATTTCTCGATTGTGGTGCACCCGCGGTTCGACCTCGATCCGAATACCGATGTCCTGGTACTGGAAGGACGTCACCGGCACGACATTGCCCCCGATATTGTTCCCGGTGTTGAAGCTGGTCACGGGGATCGGGTACTTGTCGCCGATATGGAGTTTTGCCTTCTCGCCGTCGGTAATCCGCAATTGCGGCTGGGCCAGGACCTCGGCCCTTCCCGAGGACTTGGCCAGGTTGATCACCAGGCTGGGGATGTTGATGAAGGTGTTGCCTTTGCTAATCTGACCCAATTGATCGAGAAAGAGATTGCCGTTGGAACCTTCCTGGATGGCCCCTGTGTCCACTCCAAGGGTGAAACTGTAGTTACTCAGGGTCATTCCCATGTCAGAGTTATTTGTGGACGCCATCAACAACAACTCGACGTCAATCAGGACCTCGGCCTTGGCTTTGTCGTTGACCTTGATCAGCTTCTCGGCGATCGCAACCTTGTCGGCGGTGTCTCGCAACGTGATCGCATTGAGCTGTTCATTGGTCGCCAGGCGGCGAGCTTCGATCAGGGCACGCAGGAGCTTGTCGATATCCTTGACCTCGGAGTTGGAAAGGAAGAAGGTCTTGATGACAAGATCCTCGTACTCCCGACGGTTCTGGGGCGTATCTTCGGCGACGATGATGCTGTGCTCGTCCAGTACCTTGTAAAAATGCCCCGACGCTTGGAGCACGATCTCCAGTGCCCTTTCGGCATTGACGTCGTTGAGTTCAACAGACAACTTGTCGTCCTTGAGTTTGGGATCGAACAATACGTTGAAGCCGTAGGCCTTGCCAAGGGCGTTGTAGATTTCTTTGACCGGCTTGGGTTTGGGAAACTTCAACGTAATCGGTTCGTCCGAGGTCGGATCGAGCATCGGCGGTCTGACCTTGGCCTCGGCGGCCCTCTTTTTCATCTCCGCCAGGGCCTGTTCACCACCGGGCCCCGCCAGAACCTCAAGATCCTCAACCACCCGTTCCAGCGCCTGTTCCGCAAACTGGTTGACCGGATCCAATTCGGTGGCCATCCGCAGTTCGTTCCTGGCATCGTGCAAGCGACCCATGTCCAGCAGCATGAGGCCCTTGCGCAAATGGGCCTGGGATGCCTTCTGACGGGCCCGGGTCAATTGCATTTTGTATTCGACATTTCCGGGATCTTCAGCAATGGCCTCCAAATAGTAGTAGACCGCAGCATCCCAGTTCTGCTGTACGACCGCCTTGGCGCCATCATGGGCGGTCTCCTTGGCCGTCGAACAGCCCATCAGAGCCACCAACGCCAAAACCGGCGCCATCGCCTTAACTTTATTCTTGTGCCAACGGAACACGCTTCATCTCCTTCTCCGGATAGCCTACAAATCCGATGACAACCGACTCGAGATCGATCGTTCGAACGATAAAGTCCTTTTCGACGACGCCGCCCTCCAAGGCAACCTTGATTTCGGCGCCGTCGTCTATTTGCTTACGAAAGACCGCCACCCGTCGTCCACTGGGACCAAAATTCCCCAGGTACTCCATCGTGAACTTCGGCGGGCGCCGCCATCCGACCGGCGTCGGCGTCGGCGAGGGCCGAGGCGGCGGCGGTCTCCGAGTCGGGCTCGGCGCCGGCGTTGCTCGTGGTCGTGGGTCAGGTGTCGCAGTCGGGGGCGGTCCGTAAAGGAATGGGTTGCGATCAACCTGGACCCCGGAGACCGAGCCGTCGACCACCTCGGTCGAACCCAAGTCCGGCAAGATGTGCCGCGTCCACTCGATTTCCGCAGCACTGCTATCACCACCCGCCAGACCACCCTCGCCCAACAAG
The DNA here is from genome assembly GCA_965363555.1 of uncultured Thermoanaerobaculia bacterium. Taxonomy (GTDB): domain Bacteria; phylum Acidobacteriota; class Thermoanaerobaculia; order Thermoanaerobaculales; family Sulfomarinibacteraceae; genus DAOWGJ01. The sequence continues at coordinate 2,209 of CBDTUG010000075.1, read as the reverse complement.
CGGATGACGTACCAGCCGGCGATGACCAGCAGGATCCCTACCAGAATCAGCAACCGCCGGTTTTCGGGCTTCTTCATGAAGCATCCTCCGATTCCGGTTCTGCGGCAGGCTCTTCCAGCCGCGTACGTGCGACCAAAGCCTGCAGTTTCCCGAGTTCCGTCTCTGCCAGGTAGGTCGATACCTGTAGCCGGATCGACAGGACCTGAGACCTGGCGTCCTCTTCGCCCTTGAAACTGATGCTGTCGATGATCAGGAATTGTGGACTGGCCTGCAGGCTTACCAACAGTGAACGGATTTGTTCATAGGTTCCTTCGACAGAAAAGCTGATACCGAACCGCACCCCTCCGGTCTTGTTGTTGATCGTTTCCCGATATGAGAAGCCGGCGGGCAACAAACCGGCGACTTTCGAGGCCAGACCGACCTCCCGAAGAACCGCAGTCATTCGATCGTCCAACTTGCCGAACAGTTCGCCATCAATTTGTTCCAGAGTCTCACCGGCCTCGGCAACTCGAATGCGCTCATCCCGAGCCTGGTTCGTGATGACGTCCAAACGATCAATCTCCTGATTCAGCTGGTCGATCTGGCTCTCAATCAAACCCCGACGTCCCATCGGGCCGGAGGTCTGCCACATCAAAACACTCAAAGCCGCCAGGCAAAAGATAACTGCCACCATCCAGACCCATGCGAGGCGCACCCAGGGAAGGAAGCGAGGATTCATTGATCAACCTCCTCTTCCAACGCGTACATCACCCGCATCGTAAAGAGGTATTCCGATGATTGGCCACCCTCAGGCCAGGTCTCACGACTGGGCCGTGGATCGTCAAAGTTGGGGTCTGAGACCATGCGGTCCAACACATCCAGGAAACCGACACGGTCCTTCGAAACCGCTTCCAGACTCAGGCTGACACCGTCCTCGCCGAGAGACGGCGAAACGGAGACAACCCTAACCTGCCACGGGAGCACCACGGCCAAATCATCCAGCATTTCAGACCAGGAAAACCGGTGTTCCTCCAGAACTTCGTTGACCAGATCGATCCGCGCGCCGAGGTTTTTCCACGGCACCCCCTCCAGAACGCCTGCATGGACCGAAAACTCTTCGGCCAGTGCATCCCGTTGGATCTGCAGCATGTCCCGCTGGACAATTTGTTCCCCAAGAGTCTGGTTGCTCGTAAGAAAGAGTCGAATATTGACAGCTGTCAGCACAAGGCCGATCAGAAGAGCGGCCCCGGTGACGACCCACACAGGCCGGGTATTCAATCGAGGCTTGGAAGCGAGGTTGGCGACGATCACGGCGCCCCTCCGTCCAGTACCGCGGCTATCGGTGCGAGCCGGCCATCGCCGAGCATCGCCGCCAGATTGGCATCCGGGCACACCGGCTGCGCTGCAGAAATTCGAACCGAGACGTCGGCCTGCGCGCCGAACCACTCGGCAATCGATCGAGCCGAGGCCTCGTCAGACGCGCTGACTACCGCCTCGATGCCTCCGGTGATCTCCATCGTGGTCCGGACGTAACTCATTAACAAGGAAATTTCCCTTTCCGCACCGGTCCAAGGCCTACCGGATTGTGGCAAGGGTTTGGTTCTGATCAAACGAATACCACCATCGGCAACGACCGCCATCGACAACACCGAGGCCTCCTGTTGCACAATCACCCGACGTGAGTCTGTGGACGCCGTTTCCGCAGCCAGCGCGAAAATCCTCGGCAGCAACAACCCCGGGCTGACACCGGCGCCGTCGAAGGCACTTTCCAACTGAGCAACAGCCTTTTCGGATGCCGCCGAACACAAAACCGATTTGGTTTGACCCATGGGGTTTTGAATTGAAGCGGCGATGCGGAGATCGGTCGGCGCGATCGGCAGGAGCTTCTTGAGGCGCCACCTGAGAACGTCCTGGAGGTCCGCCCTGCGCCGCGGCAAGTCCGCAGCCTCGACTAAGAAGCAGCGAACCCAATGGGTGGGAAGGACGACGGCCGCACGGCGATCACCCTTAATCGTCTCCTGAAGCGAAGTCAGGAGGGTCGTCAAGCGTTGCACATCCACAGCTTGAAGGCCGGCAGGCCCCAGTTCGACCAGACCCTCGGGCATATCGACGGCAACACACCGGTTCCCTTGTTTGCGATCCCGGTGCACGACGACCACCGTCTTGCCGTCCAGGCTCCAGACCGTATCCGGAGGTGGGGTTGAAAAAAGCGTCTTCCAGTTCATTCGAC
>CBDTUG010000074.1:0-6871 GCA_965363555.1 uncultured Thermoanaerobaculia bacterium | reverse complement strand
CGTAGATTTCCCGATCGACGAGGGTCTACCTTGGAGCGTGCACGCCTTTCGAATGGAAGGCGTACCGACGGAGGCCCTGGGCCAAACTGACGACGACCTCTTCCAATTGGGACTGTCCGAGGCGTGGGATCCCCGAGATCTCAACCTCCTGATCGAACGATGGGAAAGGGTGATGGCCGACGTCGGCTATCCCGAGGCCCGCGTGACTGCAGACGTCGAGACACCGGAGGCTGGGCGGGTTGCTATTGTTCTTTCAGTTCACGCGGGTCCCTTCGTACGACTTGGGCGCGTCATGATCGCGGGTCTGACCAAGACCAGAACGTCGGTCGTGGAGCGAGCCCTGGGCGTCGCCGGTCTCGAAGAAGGATCGCCCTATTCCCAGACGACGATCAACCGGGCCCAGCAGGAACTCTACCGTTTGGGCTTGTTCCGTCGGGTAGCAATCACCCCGATTCCGGGCCAGGAGCGGCGGATTGATCGAGGGGTGGTCGTGCAGTTGGAGGAGGGTCTGCAACGCTCCTACCTGGTGGGGTTGGGCTGGGGAACGGAGGAGAGGTTCCGTTTGACCCTGGGCTGGTCCCATCTCAACCTCTTCGGTGGCGCCCACGCCCTGTCCTTGGAGACCCGATACTCCAGCCGGGAATTCCGTTATCAGATCGGGTTGCGGGAACCACTGCTTCCCTGGATCAAGGAACCTGGATATTCCGCCATATACCGCACCGAAGAGACCTTTACCGATTGGGAGCAGCTTCGATACGGCGTATGGTTCGAGGTTGGTGACCGGCTGAAGGTGCCGTTTCGCTACTGGTTTCGTTACGAGTATCAGGTCGTTCAACCCGACGCTCCGGACGAAATCCTGTCGGAGTTGGAGCGAGAAAACCAGCAGATCGAACTCTCTTCAATCACCGTGCCGTTTGAGTGGGATCATCGGAACGACATGCTCAACCCAACATCGGGTTACTTGATCACCCTGGCTCCGGAGTATGCCTTCCCCCTCTTCAGTGCCGAGACCGAGTTCCTCAAAATCCGTGCCGGTATTTCCCACTATTTTGAGACCTCCTTCGGCCGGATCAACTGGGGTATTCGGGTGGGAGCAACCCGCGTTTCGAACCTGGATCCCGATCAACCGGCCAACCTCCAAATTCCACTGGCCAGCCGCTTCTTCGCCGGTGGATCAAACTCCCATCGGGCTTTCAGAACGGACCGCCTGGGTATTCCGGGGGAAACCCTGGAAGAGGACGGCACCGCTATCGGGGGCAACGCATTGGTACTGGCGAACGTGGAATTCGAGAAGCCAATTTGGGGGGCGCTGAACGCCGTGGTCTTCGTCGACGGGGGCAATGTCTGGATCGAACCCTCAGACATCAACTTTGACCAATTTCGTTGGGGCATCGGGGCTGGTCTTCGTTTTGAAACGCCGGCCGGTCCATTTCGTCTCGAATACGGCCACAAGCTCGAACCCGCCGAAGGTGAGAGCTCAGGCGAGCTGCACTTTTCTTTCGGGATGGCCTTTTAGCCGGGCTTCGCTCCACGCTGTCAGCTGATAGCTGACAGCTGACAGCAACCCGGCCTCGCCGGGTTGCTGTACCATCCCTCCCATGCCTGTGATTTCGGTTATTGTTGGAATTGTTCTCCTCGGACTCGGCGCCTCCTGGCTGGTTGACGGCGCCTCGCGTCTGGCCCTTCGGTTCGGCGTTTCACCGATGGTAGTCGGCCTGACTGTGGTTGGGTTCGGCACCTCGATGCCGGAGTTCATGGTGTCAGTTCTGGCGGCCGGGCGCGGCAGCGGCGCCTTGAGTGTCGGCAATGCCGTCGGCTCGAATGTCCTGAATCTCCTGCTGGTTCTGGGGGTTGCGGCAGTCATCCGCGAAATCAAGATTGTGGGTCGGCGGGAGGAGCTCAACCGGAATCTGCTCTTCGGGCTCCTTCCTGCACTGGCATTGATGCTATTTGCTTGGAACGGCATGATTTCGCGGTCCCTGGCCATCGCACTCTTGGCCCTTTTCTTTGTCTTTCTCGGAGTCACTCTGGCCAAGGCCCGGCAAGGCGGAACCGAACACCGAGCTGTTGGCGGCCCCTGGCTGGGACATGCCTGCAAGGCGGTTGCCGGCATGGTCGGTCTGGCAATCGGAGCGGAGAGCCTGGTGCGCGGCGGAACGGTCATCGCCCAGAATTTCGGAATCTCCGAAGCCGTGATTGGACTGACCTTGATGGCCTTCGGAACCTCTCTCCCCGAGTTGGCAGCCTCGGTTGCAGCGGCACTCAAGGGTGAGAGCGAAATGTCGGTTGGTAATGTCCTGGGATCCAACGTCTTCAACCTGGGATTGGTGGTCGGATCGGCCTTCATGCTCAGGCCGTCAGCGGTCCCGGTGGTGATCATCCGCCAGGATATTCCTATTCTGGCCGCGGTGACGCTGGTTCTCGGGTTTGGCGTGATGAGGAACGGCAAGATCAGCAGGATCGAAGGGGTCGGACTCCTGGTTGCCGTTACGGCGTATCTGGCTTTTGTCGTTCTGCGAGGGCCGTGAGCCGTGAGTGGCGACCGCGTCGCCGTACTGGTATCCGGCGGTGTGGACTCAGGCGTCGCCCTCCACCGGCTGGTTGAACGCGGTGATCTGTCCCTGACCGCCTTCTACCTGAAAATCTGGCTGGAAGACGACGTCGCTTTCCTCGGCTCATGCCCGTGGGAGGAGGATCTGGAGTACGTTCGGGCAGTATGCGATCGCCTCGGCGTCCCTTTACAAATCGTATCCCTGCAACAGGAATACCGGCGACGAGTGGTCGAGTATGCCCTGGGTGAACTCAAACTGGGTCGCACTCCCAGTTCCGATATTCTGTGCAATTCACTGATCAAATACGGCGCCTTCCTCGAAGGAGCAGGCCAGGACTTCGACTGGGTCGCCTCGGGGCATTACGCCAGGACCCGAAACGTCGGCGGCACAACCCATCTGCTGCGGGGCATCGACAGCCTCAAGGACCAGACCTACTTCCTCTGCCGCCTGTCGCAGGCGCAGGTGGCGCGCTGTCTCTTCCCCATTGGCGATTTGCCAAAACAGGACGTCCGTCGCCTGGCCCGAAAGATCGGATTGCCCAACGCTGAGCGCCCCGACAGCCAGGGAATCTGTTTCCTCGGAAAGATTCCGTACGATGAGTTCGTTCGCCACCACCTCGGTGACCGCCCGGGACCGATCATCGATATCCAGTCGGGACGAACGCTGGGGCGCCACCGGGGCCTGTGGTTTCACACAATCGGTCAACGCAGGGGCCTCGGCCTAGGGGACGGCCCCTGGTATGTCGTAGGGAAAGACCCGGAAACCAACACAGTCAACGTGGTCCACGGTGAACAATTGGCCGACCACAGGCGGCGTCAATTCATGGTTGTCGACCCACATTGGATCGCAGGCGAACCGAAGACCAGTGACCTGATGGTCCGCATTCGTCACGGTGAGAAACTCTTGCAAGCCGAGGTGCTGATTGATGGCCCGGACGGCGTTCGGGTCAGGCTGGATGAAGGCGACCCCGGAATCGCCGCTGGCCAATTCGCGGTTTTTTATGATGGCGATGAGTGCCTGGGGGGCGGCCCGATTGGGTAAAATAGTGGCTGCCACGCCACTACGCCTTTCCTCGGACCCCGGCCTTCGGTGAGATTGGCAGGAACGGAACTGGCCGATCGAATGACCTGATCGGCGATCGATTTGAGGGGCGCCGGTACGCGAATCACCAGTGCGATTGAGAGTCCGGCGGCTTCGAGAGCCTTGGAGTGGGCGATGAGAGTGTTTCCGGGGAGCGCGTGAGACATGGTTTTCTCCGTTTCGTTCATGCACCTCTAAGAGCTGGTGCGACAGCCGTAGTCAAGGGTCGCGAAGCGATCGGCCCATGGCCGACCTGCCCTTTACTTCGGGTGTTCCACCAGCTACCAGAATCACCTCATGAACGGAACGGAGAAAACCATGAACGCCGTGCGGATGGACTGAACGCCGGCATTGGCATCACGGGTTGCGGCTCCTGTCGCTGATCCTGTTGCTGTCCCTGTCGCTGAATCTGCACCTGTTTGCTGTCGCTGCCTCTGTCCCTGCCCCTGCTTTCCAAACCCGGCCTTCGGGGGCGCATTAAGGATTACGGAGAATCCTGGGTCTCCGATCGCCCCCGCTCGGTGCATTTCCCTCAAGGGCGCCAGAGTCGGTGCCGGGAGGGCATTGCCCTTGAGGGAAACGACCTTGGCGGCCTTCACCGTCGGCCGAGACTCGATAGCTGCCGGCACCGCCGTGGGTGCCCGGTGTCGCCCTTCTTCGCATCAACGGCTCAGTTGGGAGTTTTGCCCGGTGAAGAGAGGGCGCACCCGGCACGCCCGTTTCGGCGTTTTTGACGCTCTTGGAACTGGCCGCCGGCAGCGGCCCCAACCCCGGCCCGAAGGGCCCATGCAGTTCGTTCGACGAATTGCTACTCCGCCTCCAACCCAAAATACTCAAACAACTGACGGCAGGCGGGGCACCGGGCGGCATGGTTTCGCCAAGCTTCGACGTAGGCAGAGTGGGGGTCGGCCGAGGCCAGCATCAGCGGATTGGCGTGCACGCTTGTTTCCCTTAAGCCTACGGACCGCTGGTGACCGCTTTGGAAGGAAGGATCCTCCAGGCGTTCGACCAGCGTATCCAGAGGCAGGCGTTCGTCATCAGGAGTCTGGGGTCGTCCGGTTCCCACGATTCAATTGTAACCCCAGAGGCCCGGCCGGAAACCCCAATGCCTCCCGCCGATGGGTCTTGCGCGTGATTTCGAAGAACGAGGAGAAGATAGATGCCTCGCCATCATTGACGACGAGTGACGAAGAAATCGCCCACAACCCCCATCGGCCCAGGGGGTTGCGGCGGCATCGGCCCGGCTTCGTCGTTGCCGTTCCTCGAAGATGGAGGAACATCGACTTCGTCACAGCGTCTAGAATCCGAGCCGATGGCGCTCGCAACGGGTGGTGTCGGGGGTTTTCGGCCAGGCCTCTAGTACAATATTTCGAGGTGTGCCGGATCAACTCTCTTCGGCCTCCGGAAAGAAGGATCAATCATGGACGACATTGTCATTCTCTCAGGCGCGCGAACTCCAATTGGGTCTTTCCTCGGTTCCTTGTCTTCAGTCCCCGCCCCTCGGTTGGGAGCAGTTGCCATCAAGGCAGCCCTCGAGCGGGCCGGTGTGGCGCCCGGCCAAGTCGAGCAGGTCATCATGGGCAATGTGCTGCAAGCCGGCCAGGGCCAGGCCCCGGCCCGCCAGGCGGGCATTTATGCCGGTATTCCCCACGAGGCCGGGGCTGTCACCGTCCACAAGGTCTGTGGATCGGGCCTCAAAACCCTCATGTATGCGGCCAACGACATCAGATGCGGAGACTATGAGGTGGCTGTTGCCGGCGGCATGGAGAATATGTCCCTTGCGCCCTACCTCTTGCCCAAAGGACGGACAGGATATCGAATGGGCAACGGCCAGGTGGTGGACCACATGGTCGCCGACGGCTTGTGGGATCCTTACGACGACAAGCACATGGGCAACTGTGCCGAAACCTGCGTCAAACATTACGGATTCACCCGTGAGGCCCAGGATGAGTTCGCCATGACATCCTATGAACGAGCCCGGGCATCGATGGAGGACGGCACGTTCGCTGCAGAAATCACACCCGTAGAGGTCCCTGGGCGGCGGGGCGCCGTCACAATTGTCGACGCCGACGAAGAGCCGGGCAAGGCCAATCTTGAGAAAATGTCCACGTTACGCCCGGCCTTCGACAAGGAGGGCTCCGTCACCGCGGCCAACGCATCCAAGATCAACGACGGCGCCGCAGCCCTGGTATTGACGTCGGCATCGAAGGCCCAGGCTATGGGATGCAAACCGATCGCCCGCATAGTCGCTCAAGCAACCGTGGCCCAGGAACCCGAGTGGTTCACCACGGCGCCGATCGGAGCCATCCGAAAGGTGCTGGACCGGGCTGGGATGTCGATTGACGACATCGATTTGTTCGAGATCAACGAAGCCTTTGCCGCCGTGGTCATGGCCGCCCTGACCGACTTGGAGTTGTCCATCGACAGGGTCAACGTCAGTGGCGGCGCCGTAGCCTTGGGGCACCCGATCGGCGCCTCGGGCGCCAGGATCATGGTGACCTTGCTCAACGCTCTCGAGCGCCGCGGAAAAAGATTCGGCTGTGCCTCATTGTGTATCGGAGGAGGCGAAGCCGCCGCAATGATCGTAGAGAGATTGTAGAAACCTTGAAGGCGTGGATCCGTCTGTGGATCACCGCCGCGGTGATCCTCCTGGCGGCTACTCAGGCAGCCGCCCAGGTGGGGGCGATCGCCGTGAGGGCCAAGGGCTCCCAGGAGATGGTTGGCAACGTCTGGCATGCCCGCGAGGATGTCGTCATTACGTATCAGGACATCCGGATCAGGTGTCAGTCCGTCGAGTTGGACAAGGAAACCGGTGACATCAAGGCCGAGGGTGGCGTAATCCTCGATCGTGGCCCTCAACGTTTCACCGCAGACCGGCTGCTCTACAACCTCAAAACCAAGAGCGGCTCCTTTATTAATGCCACCGGAACGGCGCCTCCAACCTATAGTTTTACCGGCGCCGTACTGGAGAGGGTCGACGAAACCCACTACAGGATCATCGACGGGACCTTCACTGCCTGTGAGCAGGATCGTCCGGCCTGGGATCTTCACTTGAGAGAGGCGTTGATCGAGGACGAAGGCTATGGACGCTTCAAGGGCGTCGCCTTCAGAATCAAGCGCTTGCCGATCCTGTATTTCCCGTATTTGTTGTTGCCGGTCAAGACCGAGAGAGCCGCAGGGCTAATGATGCCGGGATTCGGTTATTCGGAGCGCCGCGGTTTGTACCTGGGGGCCCGCAT
>CBDTUG010000073.1:0-6885 GCA_965363555.1 uncultured Thermoanaerobaculia bacterium | reverse complement strand
TTTGAAAGTTCTTGTTTTTACAGTGTCTTAGCTACTTTTCCACAGAGTTTTCCGCAGAGTTTTCCACAGCGGAAAAGGCGTTCGAAGCGGCATCTCGGAACCACTTTTGAAACAAGCATTTACTGGTTTCAACCCAAAGAATGCGCTCGGACATCAGAGCCCGGTTTCAGGGTGCATGGACCAGGTCTCAGAGATTAAAATTTAGGGATCAGGAATCAATTCGTGATCCACCGCATTGAGTCCACGCTTCGACCCCTTGGCGGAGGACCCGCGCCTCGGCCCCCGTTAAATCGACCAGAGTCGACGGCAGGCCACCCACAAGCGACCCGCCATCGAGAACCAGTTCAGGATCGCCAACCAACGACCTCAATGCAGCAAGCGGATCTTTTGCCGGTGGATCCCCGTGGCGGTTGGCGGACGTCCCTGTCAAGGGACCGGTCTCGCTCAATAATCGCCTCAACAGCCTATGAGCAGGAATGCGAACAGCCACGGTGTCGGCCATTGAAAGGGGCAGGGATTGGCGAAGAGGCAACACTGCCGTGATCGGTCCCGGCCATCGCCTCTCGAGCCGATGCCGCCAGAGCTCGGGTACAACTGTCAATCGATCCACTTGAGCCCAATCTGCGGCCAGAATCGGCAGGGGCATGTCCCTGGGGCGATCCTTGAGATCCAACACCGTGTGCACCGCTTCTTCGGACCACGGGTCACAGCCCAGACCGTAGAACGTCTCGGTCGGCAAAAGCACAACGCCGGCTTCGGCGATGCAGCGTTTGACCTGGGGCACTGCTACGCCGAGATCATCCCTTTCGTGAAAGGGGAGGGTCAGCATCACGCCTTTGCTTCTTTGCGTCTCTGCGCCTCTGCGTTCACTTCTTGTTCGACAACGATCAGTCCATGAGATCGTCTAGTCATGGTCTGATCCGATCAACTCAACCGCGTGGGACCTTGTGGCGTCGGTCACCGCTTCCCCGGCCACCATCCGTGCAACCTCCTGGGTCCGTGCTTCACCCTCGACCTTCGAAACCGAGGTTGTCGTCCGACCTCCGTTGACCGCCTTTTCCACCCTGAAGTGGGACTGGGCCCGGCCGGCCACCTGCGCGAGGTGAGTGACCACAAGGACCTGATCGTGGCGGGCTAGATCATCGAGGAGCCCGGCCAGCGCAGACGCCGTGCCTCCCCCCAGTCCGCTGTCGACCTCGTCGAACAACAAGGTCAGCCCCTGAGAAGGTCCCCGCTGCCTCAGCACAGTCCGGACCGCCAGATGCAGACGGGAGAGTTCACCACCTGAGGCAACCTTGGCCAGGGGCCGAAGGTCCTCTCCCTCGTTGACTGCCAGCAACAGTTCTGCTTCCTCAACACCGTCGGCGCCAAAGGCAACGGGCCGTCCATCGCGGATCAGCGGGCTTGCCCCCTCGGGCCGAAGCGTCCAACGAAATTCGAGCCTCGTGCCAGCCATGTCCAGACGTTTGAGGATGTGACTGATTTCTTGAGCCATCAGTTCGGAAGACCGCAGTCTCTCCCCGTGGAGACGGCGAGCTACCGCATCAAAGACCTCAAGGGCTGCCGCGGTGTCCCTCCTGGAACTTTCCAGCAGATCCTCCACCTTTTCGAGTTCTTTCCGTTCGGCCCTCAGGCTTTTGCGGTGGTCCAGGACTTCTTCCAGAGTCCCTCCATACTTGAGCATGATCTGTTCCAGGGCGTGAAGCCGGCCCTCGACACCCTCCAGTTCAGCCGGATCGTCTCGGAGATCTCCACCGATGCCCCGAACCTCCCGGAGAGCTTCTTCACTGATCACCCTGGCTTCGGTGACCAGGCGCAAGAGTTCGTCAATATCAACACCACACTCCGCCATTTCGGCCACCGCACGTTCGGACCGAGCCAACTCCTCAACGACCGAACCGTCCCGATCTCCCAGGCCCTCGACAACTCCGGAGGTCAGGGCCTGAAGCCTCGCGACATGCCGAAGCCGCAATCGTTTGGCCCTCAACTCGTCATCCTCCCCAGGCGTCAGCGAAAGGGCGCCGATTTCCGCCTCTTGAAAGTTGATGACATCCAGGCGGTCGCGGCGTCGGTCCCGAGCGGTTTCCAGCCGCCGGACCTCGCCCGAAAGCTCGACCCATCGCTGCCAGGCCTCACGCACCTCGGCAGCCTCGGACCGAAGATCTCCGAAGGTGTCGATCAATCGACGCTGCGCCTCCTGCTCTGCCAGGCCGTAATGTTCATGCTGGCCGTGGATCGCCAAGAGATGAGAGGCCACTCGCTGCAGTCCACCAACCGTGACCGGCGTATCGTTGACCCAACACCGGCTTCTGCCCGCCGCGTTCACTTCCCGCCTGATGATCACCTCATCGGCATTCGGGACTCCCAGATCGTCGAACTCTACGCCAAGACTCTCTGACGACGGCGCTTCGAACCACGCCTCAACGACCAGCTTTTCATCCCCTGTACGAACCAACTCAGCGCTGGCTCGGCCCCCCGCAATCAGCTCGAGGCTTTCGACAAGCAGGCTTTTCCCCGCCCCGGTCTCCCCGGTCAGGGCCGAAAACCCATGACCAAAGGTCACCGTAACATCTTCGATGATGCCGAGACTTCGGACTTGCAGTCGTTCCAACACGATTGGATCTTAACCCGTCCGGCGGTATCATCGAGTCTGGAGAACTAATGACTGCCCCAATACCACCCGTAATCCGTGCAATGGATGAGGCCACAACCCTTGAAGTCGAACGATCTCGAGGCGCCTCGATTCAGGTTTTGCTTGGCCCCGACGACCACGTTCCCAACTTCGCCACACGGCGATTCACCCTGATGCCAGGCGGTCGAATTCCCTGCCACAGCCACGACACCATCGAACACGAACAGGTGGTCCTCGAAGGGGAGATGACGCTGGGATTGCACAACGAAGTTCACACCGTCCGACCCGGAGACTGCATCTTCATTCCCGCAGGAATCTCCCACTGGTATGAAAATCGCGGCAAAGAGCCCGTCAAATTCTTGTGTATGGTCCCATTGACCGACGATTACCAAACCACCTGGCTGGAAGAACCGGCCGACTGAAACCATGCGAATCAATCGCCTGGTCTATGCCGTCATCGCGGTTTTTTCCGTCCTCGTCGCGGGAACATCGCTGATACGCACGGTTCAGAGCTTCTACCAGGTTGACTTCCGCGTAACATGGGTTGAAGCCGGCCTCCGTGTCAATGAGGTGACGCCCGGGTCCACCGGAGATCTCGCGGGTTTGGTTCAAGGTGATTTGATCACGGCGATTGACGGTGTTTCTGTCAACATCTATGAAAACCCCCTGTTCTCGCTGGCCTCCGGTTTCGAACACGTGTTGACCGTTCAAGGGCACAAAGGCCAGGTGAAGACCCCGATCTATCGACCACCACCGCCTCGCATCGAGGATGTTTATCTGGCCCGATCGGTCGTCGGCGCATTTGGACTGGTCTGTGCCACGATCGCGGCCTTCACGACACGGCGACGGGAGGCTCTGACCTTTCTCCTGCTGGCTTCCGCCTCTTTTCTCGTCGGCGCCATTCCCCACCGGACGGCCGCCTCCGCCATAGGCCTGGCTGTGTTGCACCGATCCGCCGGCGCGGCCATGCCTTTTCTCCTCGTTCGGTTTTTTGCCATTTTTCCCAATCAACGCCGCCGAATGCCCCTCTGGGATGCCCTCACTGTCGTGGCGGTGATCGGCGCTGCCTTGACACCGTTGATTCCCGACCTCCAGGCCTGGTGGCCGGCGGTACTCAGCGGCCTCCGTGTCCTGTTTTCGAGCTCGATCGTATTTGGAATCGTCGTTCAGGTCCGGCGTTGGTGGACGGCACAAGACCAGGAGCGGGACCGGCGCCAGATCGAGTGGGTCGGCCTGGGCCTATTCGTCGGCCTGATTCCCCTGGTCACCCTGGTCTTCGTACCCGATTGGTTGGGAATTGCCTTTGAGCCGTTCTCATGGCTGGCCGTTTTGCCTCTCGCCGCCATCCCCCTGGGTTTTCTGGCAGCATTGACCGAGTACAGGCTTTGGGACCTCGAACCAATTTCTCGAGACCTGGTCTCCGCGACCCTTGTCGTTTCCAGCGGGGGCTTTGTCTTCTCGTTGACAAATTATGTTCTCCAGACCTACGCCGCCGGGCTCGGCAACATCCGAAATCTTCTGGCATTCGCCACCGGCATCGCTCTGGTCCTTCTGCTTGAACCGGTTCGGCAGAGAGTTGAGCCGTTCCTCGACCAGTGGCTGCATCACGGGCGGCCGACGCCTCGGTGGTTGCTGACCCACTCGACACGAGACCTGGCGACGGCTGAGGACCCACGGGCCCTTCTGATGACACTGGGTGAGATTCTGGTCAACGGTCTGGACATCGACCCGGTCGCAACCTATCTGAGGGCCGACCCCGGCGGTTTTCGGCGAGTTTACCCTCAAGAGGACGACCAACAGCCCCAACGTTTGACGGTCCACATCGAAGGTCAGCCTTTCCCCCATACCGAGGAGCAAATTTTGGTGGCCCAGGGATTCACCCGAAGGATCCGGCTGGAACGCGGTGACACGACTCACGGAATGCTGTATCTCGGCCTTCGCCGAGGCTTCGCCCCCCTGGGATCAGAGGCGGAAAGCGCGGTGGCGTCATTCGCTGCCCAGGCGGCTCTCGGCCTGGAAAATGCCCGGCGACTGGACGAACTCCGACGCCAGGCCGAGGAATACCGGATTCTCCACGCCAATACCCAACGGATCATTGAATCATCTGCGGCCGGTATTCTGGTCTGTGATGCCGGAGGCCGGATCCTGTCGGCTAACAGCGGTGCTGCCAAGATCCTCGGTCTCTTGGCTGTCGAAATGGTCGGCAGCCGTCTTGAAGCCCTTCTCGAACTTCCCGAAACCTGGAAACCTCAACTCCCAATCCATGCGGTCAACGCCGAGGCCCAGACCTTGACCAGCCCTGTCAGTCACCTGATTCTGGCGGTGTCGGTCCTGGAGTTGGACTCCGGAAGTTTCAACGGCCGCGTCGTCGTGGTTCAGGACGTTTCGGAGGTGCGAAACCTCCAGGATCGTGTCAGAGAACAGGAGCGCCTTGCGGGACTGGGGCGGTTGACTGCCGGTTTGGCCCACGAGATCAACACCCCCCTGACCGGCATCGCCTCCTATGCCCAACTGCTCGGAGACATGACGCCTCCCGAAGATCCCCGCACAACGCTGCTCGAAAAATTGGTCAACCAGAGTTTCCGGGTTTCGAGAATCGTCGCCAACCTCCGGGAGTTGTTTCGGGGCGGCGGTGGGGAACAAACGCCTCTGGATCTTGTCGAGGCTGTTTTGAAGGCTGCCCATGAAACCATCAGATCCGTCGAGGCTGAAGACACCGTAATGTTCGATACACCTCCCGAACCAGTGATGGTCTGGGCGTCACCTGGAGCCATCGATCTCGCCATCGCCAACCTGGTCCGAAATGCCGTGGAGGCTTCCCCCAACAAAGGGTCCATCAAAATCCGGGTCACCGAAGACACCGAGCACGCTTTGGTCACGATAGACGACACGGGCCCGGGTGTTCCGCCACATCTCAGAGATCAGATTTTCCAGGCATTCTTCACGACAAAGACCGACCGGGGCGGCACCGGTCTGGGGCTCGCAATAACGCGTGATATGATCACTCAAATCGGTGGTGAAGTGTGGCTCGAAGATCTCCCTCACGGGGGTACGAGGGCCGCCGTCAGGTTGCAAATTGCAGACAGCATCTAGCATCCTCGTAATCGACGACGAGCCCGTCCTCCAGGACGTGCTTGGGACCGTCCTGGGCAATGCCGGGTTTGAGGTCCACTCCGCGTTGTCCGCAGCCCAGGGCTTGAAGGTCTTGGCCGAGGAAGAAATCGACGTTGTTCTGCTCGACCTGATGCTGCCCGACCGGAACGGCCTGGACCTGTTGCCGGACATCATCGCCCTCGTGCCCGAACTTCCGGTCATCGTCATTACCGCCCACTCCTCAGTCGAGTCAGCCATTCAGGCAATGCGTGAGGGCGCCTATCACTACGTTCCGAAGCCCTTCAAGAACGAGGTGGTGCTCCATCTCGTTCGCCGCGCCGCAGAACGCAGGCAGCTTGAACGCGAGAATCGGCTGCTCAGGAGCCGCCTGGACGGGGTCGGTGAGATCGTTGGAACCAGCCGCCGCATGGAGGAAGTGTTCGAGCTGATTCGGCGGGCAGCGCCCGCGCGGTCAAACATTCTCCTCACCGGTGAAAGTGGGACCGGCAAGGAACTGGCGGCCCGCGCCGTTCATCGCCTCAGTCCCCGCAGGGAAGGGCCGTTCGTTCCCGTTCACACCGCAGCCATTCCCCACGACCTTCTGGAATCCACTCTTTTCGGCCACGTCAGGGGCGCCTTCACCGGCGCCATCGCATCCCGCAAAGGCCTGTTCGAGGCCGCCAATGAAGGCACTCTATTCCTCGACGAAGTTGGTACCGTCACCCCTGAGACGCAGACCAAGCTCCTCCGGGTCATTCAGGAACGGGAGATTCGAAGGGTCGGCGGTGTCGAATCCTTCCCCATCGATGTTCGAATCGTCACCGCAACAAACATCGATCTCTTGGAGGCGGTACACGAGGGCCGGTTCCGGGAGGACCTCTATTATCGGCTCAACGTCATTTCGATCGAAATGCCGCCCCTGAGGGAACGACCGGAAGACATTCCGACCCTGGCAACCCACTTTCTTCATGTCTTCGCGGAAGAGAACCAGAGACAGGTCTCGGAGTTCACTCCGGAGACGATGGATTTGTTGACCGACTACGCCTGGCCCGGCAACGTCAGAGAGCTTGAAAATGCGGTCGAGCGGGCAGTCGTCCTGTGCCAGGGCAACCAGATCGGTCCGGAAACCCTGCCCAGACCCGTGCGCTCCGAAGGTGATC
>CBDTUG010000072.1:0-6904 GCA_965363555.1 uncultured Thermoanaerobaculia bacterium | reverse complement strand
AGGTTGCCCTCTTCTTGTTTCCTTTTTTGTGCATTTTCGTGCTTTTTTGTGGCTA
Source organism: uncultured Thermoanaerobaculia bacterium (assembly GCA_965363555.1). Lineage (GTDB taxonomy): Bacteria > Acidobacteriota > Thermoanaerobaculia > Thermoanaerobaculales > Sulfomarinibacteraceae > DAOWGJ01. The sequence continues at coordinate 6,849 of CBDTUG010000072.1, read as the reverse complement.
CTCTTCTTGTGGCTCTTTGCAGGAGGCTCAGCTTCATACCACGAAAGAACCATTGCGCTTTCGGCAGGCAACTCAGCTCGTGTTTCCTTCTGACCCTCGACCGAGGGTGACGCGCCGGACGCTCGGAATCTGCCGGGTCACCGCGCCCTGCTCAACCGCCTTGATGACAGCTGCTGGATCCTCGATCACCGAACCACACAGGAGGTCGATGCCGAAATCGAAGAGACACGGCATCATCGGCGTGCTCGGCCCGAGCATCATCGTGAACGCCTCAACATTGATGCAAGGCAAAATCTCCTCCAGGGTGTGGTTGATCAGGGTTGTGGCGCTGATCGCCACGACCTCGGCATGAGGCAAGACTCCGGCAACATGTTCCGGCCCCAGATCATCCGCCCGGCGACCGTCTCCTTTTTCGAAGACCCAAAGTTCCCGGCTGCTCCGCCGGATCTCTTCAGCGAAGGGGAACCGACCGATCATGGCAACGGCTTTACCCTGGCCCCGCCTCTTGAGAACGTCTCTGGCGTTCATGTCCTCGACCGTCTGACCCTTCAGATCCGTCAGGCTGTTGACCGCCGCCAGACCGATGGCGGCCTCGGGAACAGACTCGGACCGGAGCAACCCAATCAGCTTCTCCAGGTTCAGATCCAGCAGGGTTCCGGCACCGGCAACCGGAAAACCAGCGCGCCGATCGAACTGCCCGGCCATCGTTGAGGCCATGCCCGCTCCGACCGAAGACCTGACCACGGTCCAATAGGGTCCGACGCGCACGTCAAGGACTTCGGCCTCCGGCTCGGAGCTGCACTGCTCGAGGAGCATCTCAATTACGGAACTTCTCATCGGTGTACTGTAGCGCGATCAACTGGCGGCACCCAAACGAAGCCCACCTCAGGGCCGTCGTTCCTCCAACCGAGTGGCATCGAAGTTCGGCAATGTCCACAGCTCATGATACGGGTCGGCAACTGTGATCAGTCCTTCGAAGACCGCCTCGATCATGCCTTCGCGCGGGCCCGCCACAACCTGAGCGCATGGGATGCAGTGAGGCGTGAGGGTGATCAGCCGGATGTCGCTGCCGCGGTCGGCGAGCATAGTATTGAGCCCGCCAAGAAGCGTTTCGAGGTCATACCACTCGCCCAGGTTTCGGACGGTGAGGCGGTACATTTCCCCCTTCGAATATAGCCTGAGCTCGTGCGGCTCAGCGAGGGCCTGTTCGAAGGCGCTGCGCAGTGTGTCGAGATGCTGCCGGTCGAAGGTTTCGTCGTCGTCGCTCTCGAATACGTGGAAGGTCACGGGGATGGCGCCCACCGTCGTCGATACCGCGCGCGGACCGGTGCCCAGGTCGATCCGCTCGAGCGCCGGCCAACTCTCTACGATGGTCACATCGTCGAGCTGCTCGCCAGCGGTGGCCGCCAGCAGATACATCAGTGGGGCGTGCTCGCAGTATCGAACGGCACACGCCGGACTGAAGCGCACGAGTCGCCCGCGGCTCTCGAGAATCTCCGACGCCAGGACCGGCGAGTGTCCGCTGGTCACCGTCGGAGTTGAGTCTGCGGGGATCATGCCGAGACGGGTCAACCTTTCCTCGAGCTGCCCATCGTTGGGAAACCGTTCGAGAACTCGTGCATAACGATTGATCGCCGAGGCCATGCCGAATCCTTGGCGTCCCTCACGACGCAGCCAGTCCACTGCCCGCCGGCGGTCGAGCCCGGCCAGTTCACGTAGGCAATCGGCCTCGCGATAGCGGATTTCGTGCTGCTCAACACAGCGTTCGAGCGCAACAACGGTCCCCTCGCGATCTGCGCTGTGACGCTCAAGCCACTCGCCGAGATCGAGGCACCCGCCAAGGAACGTAGTCTCGAAATCGGCCCACGGATCATCAAGAAACTCGAAATCGGCGCAGTGCAGTCGCATGGAATTGGTAACCCAGGGGTACTCGGTCGACGGGGTCAGACCAAGGTCCGAACCTGCTCGATCGAGCCGGTCCGCTGTCACCACGTCGCCGCAGCCACGACGAACGGTCTCAAGAAACAGTCGACGGGTTGCAGGCGACTCGTTCAGATCACCGGCGATGACCAGCGCCCAGTCGCAGAAGCCCCGAGAATCGCAGCCGGAAAGCAGGTCGAGCACCGCTTGAGATGCATCCTTGAGACTTTCATCATCGGCCAAATGGCGGACGGCATCTACCAGACGCTCCTGCGCATCAATGTCGCCGCGGCACACCCGTTCGTTCAAATCCGGTTGGAAGGCGTACAACCAACGCGAACTCAGCCGTTCCACATCGCCCCGCTTGAGCCCGTCGCTAATACAATCGGCAAGCGGTCCGATGAAACACGGCGGTGGATCGCCCTTTGTCACCACCAACGACGGGGAGCCGAAGAGAAATGGATCGGGTCCACGGTGGGCGCAACCGAGCGACCCCGCGACCAGCGACCCGACGACCAATGCCAGTCGGAATTGTCCAAGAGCCATGGTATGAGTTTCCTTTCAAAAACAATCGTACCAAACAGCGTTTCAGCTCCGAAGAGGTGCCGGCCCTGATCCTCACTGCACAATCACCGGCACCGTCGTCGGGTCACCGCTTCGGTTATCGACGACCGAGCCGTAGGCCCATAATCGGCAGCCGCCACCGGCAGCCTCGACCGTTGCCGTCGCGAGACTCCTGAGACCGGCGTGTGCGGTGGAAAAAATGTCATTGACCTGCCGCCACTGGCCGGGAACAACCGAGATATTGACCGGATCCCCGCAGGCCGCTCCGCCTAATTTGAACAACCGAATCGTCGCCGTACAGTCGCCCGAGCCGGTGTTGACGACGCCAATGTTCGTCCTGAAATTCGCACTGTTTTCCAACGGCGAGAGCACACCCACCTCTCCAGGCCCGAAACCCTGCCCGACCTCAAGACCTGGCAGGTACTGTCCGAAGGTGCCGTCAGGCGTCTGGTTGTAGGTCCGTGATGCCAGAGTCAGGGGCTGGGTCGACGCCACTTCCAAGGTCCCCGAGGCCCTGTCGTCAACTCCAAGCATCAGCAGGGACTCCAGGAGATTGCGCCATACGGCCGACCCTCCATCATCCAGAGTCTCATACGAGGTCAACGTCAGGTCTCCATCCGTGAACCTGAGGCGGAATCCCGGGGTGGCCCCGACAGGCCCGGCGACGCCGACATCAGTCCTCCAGGAGGTCTCGCCCACTCCCGGAGCGTGCGCAATAGCCGGAACGACATACCGGTAGGCCAATGCCTGTTCGCCAACGTGGACCGACACTTCGTCAGATCCCGACGCCCCGGTTCCGTCCTCTCCGGTCAGCGTCAGGCGATGCGTGCCCGTGGAAAGCAAGACGCGTTTCTGAGCCCCTGTTCCAAGCTGACCATCGAGACTGGATGTCCAACTCAGACGATTGTCGTCAAGAATGCCGTTCTCCGGGTCATGACCAACCCCCTGCAGCAAAACCAGCGACCGTTCTTCAAAAAAGGCCCCATCGGGTGGTGAAAGAATGGCCGCAGACGGCGGGCCTGCCGCAACGGAGAACGTCGAATTCGAGTCGTCGTCGGTCCGATGAAAACCGTCCGAGACCACCACCCGGATTCGGCCGTTTGATGTGCCACCTGACACCGCCGTATTCCATACCACCGACGAACCGCCTACGTCGGAGGCCACCGGAGTCCATGGGCCTCCATCGCGGCTGTAGTAGACCGTTGCCGAAAGTGAGTCACCATCAGGATCGGATGCCTGCCAACTTACGGTTTTCGTGCCGGAGAGGTTCTCTCCCCCATTGGGCGAAAGAACCCGGACGGTCGGCGGATTGGCCGAAATCGTCGTGGACCCTACTACCGATGTTCCGTTGCGGACGGCAATCCGAGTCGCGGCCGGGTCGGAGTTCAACAACACGGAAAACAAGCCTTGGCCTTCGGTTCCGGCTGAATCGGCCAGCTCGAAGGACGGTTCAAAAAAGCTCTCACTCAACACCTGGTTGCCACTCCCGAGCACGCGCACACTCCAGTTTCCTTCCTGTTCCGGAAACGTCGGCGGATCTCCATCACCGGTGACGACATCGATTTCCGGCACCGACCCGTTCTCCTCGATAACGCCGGTAACGACGAGCCAAGGACCACTGAGTATTGCCGTCTTGTTTCTCTCCGCCTTGGCGCCAAAAAAGACGCCACGGAGATGATCCCAGGTCCGACGGTCAACCAGCGTGCCACTTCTCCTGCCATAATTACCCATGAAGTCCCTTTTGACCCATGACGCACCCGCTCCCTCAATCGATGCCGTATACAACTCGAGGTCAAAACCCAGGTCTTCGACCGGGCATCCATTGCCCAGAACAAGACAATTCAGTTCCGGCTTATTAACAGCCGCATAGGTCGCCTGGGCATCGACGTAGGTGTCGCCCAGACCGTGGTGGTGACCGGTCTCGTGTGCCATCAAGACGCCTGTGAAATTGCCTCGGATCTGCATCAGAGAGACCGGTATATTGCAGAACATTCTCCGGTTGGATGCCGGCCCCCGAGCAACACAACTGGCCACACCAGGTGTGCCAACTCTGCTCTTGTTGTGTGTCAAAAGCACCGCATGATTGAGAAGATTGTCAGGATTTTGAAAATTGTATTCCAAGAGGGCCTTATGGATGCGAACGAATGCCCATTTCTCACCATTCTTCAGGTCACCTGCCTCGACAACATGACCACTGACGAGGTCCCGACTGATGGGATAGACGTCTCGTAAGAATTCAAAGACGCCATGGGCCGCCACCCGATCCGCCGCAGTGCCCTCGACGACGACCAGCATCCTCAGGGCCTTGGCCGCAGAACTCCTGCGGAACTGCGCGCCGTCGAGGCGGAACACCAGATTGTGGTCCTGATCCGGACCCAAAGAATCCGGCGGCACGGAAGGATTCCGCGGATCGACCTCGAAGATCACATTCCACGAACCCCCAGTAAACTGAGAGCCGGCCCGATTGATAAGCCAGTTGAACCGATCGAGACCAGCAGCCGCAACAAGATCACGGCGTGGTTCGCTGTCAGGCCTGACCTCCACCGTATCTAGAGGAAGAATCGGCGTCCAGGATTCCTGAACCCCGTTGTGTTCCAGGTAAAGCCGCCCGGTCGCCTGCTCCTTGCCCTGCACGCACTCGTCTCCGTGACAGGTCATGCGAATTCTGACTGCTGAATCGTGATTGGCCACGCAGGGGAGATCCGGCAATACGCAGGTTGATGGAAGGCTCTGATTGATCTCGATGTTCTGGACGACCAGCGACGAGACGAAAAACAGGCCACGACCGGTCTTCTCGCTGTTGTCCGGAGCGATGACGACAACATCAAAGGCGCCTTCCTCGAGGTCTTCAAAGCCGCCCAGCTCAACCACGAGCTCCGAACAATATCCTGCATTGCAGTTGTTGCGTTCCAAGAGAGAAACCGTCGGCGAAGCGGGCTGTGAACCCCTCAGTTCCACACGGGTTCGGTTGTCGTCAACGAATTCTTCCCCTGAAATCGTCGCGGTGATGGTCTGCTCAAAAATCATGCACTGGGTCGAATTGACCGCGACCGCCGGTGTGATCGTCATCGGCTCGCCACTTTCGGTGCATGGGCCGAACTCCGAGGTATTACCCGCAGCATCGGTCGCCGTGGCCGCCAGACCCACACCCTCACCCGGAGTGAAAGCGAAGAATACTTCACCGCTCCCTTGAGCATTGGTCGTCAAATTCCCCGCGGCCACCAAGACCTCCCCTTCACCAAAACCGGAGCTGTCGCAAACGGTGTTGGAGAAGACCTCAATCCAGTAGGTCCGAGAAGCCTTGCTTTGCAACGAAACTGTGACGCCGTTGCCACCGACTTCGACCATAGGGTGGTTCTGCAGGCCGTTGGGGCCGTCGTCCGAATCCCCTGGATCGTTGGGCGTCGAGGCGCCCGCGGCATCGGCAAATGAGATCCCTAACCCGTTATTGGCCTCGATCGAGTTGCCCAGCACGGAGACCCTCTCTCCGTGAGTGATCAGAACACCGTGACCGAAGCTGTGGGAAATCCAGTTGCCCATGCCGGATTCGATGCCTCCTATGGTGATATCTGAGGGGAAGCTTTCGGTATTCCCGTAGGACAATATTCCATGCTGCCCAGTCACCTGGCCCATCTCACCGATAGTATTGCCCTGAATTATGGTATTTCGGGGCCGCGATCCAATGAGCCAGATCCCATTCTGGGCACTCCCAAAAATTTCGTTACCTTGGTGAGCCCCCGCACCCCCAATGGTCACAGCACCACTGGCCACCACGACACCATGCACAGTCGAATCGATGATCTGATTCTCCTGGATCAACACCGGTTCGTCGTCGTCACCGGACAACGCGATCCCGGCCTCGTTGCCCTCGAGCACGTTGTCGACAATGGTTGCGGTCCCCGTTGCATCGCAATTGATACACCAGGCCTTGGAGATACCCTCAGCAAGAGTGTTCCCGTCGTCCGAACAATCCGATACTCGATTCCCCTGAATCAGAATGTCGGAACCATCGACCTGGATTCCAGTTTCGCACCCGGCAATTTTGTTGGCCTGGGCAGCATTCGGACCCCCGATGACCGCGTCGTCACACTCGTCGTCAACCCCAATCCCTTTGCGACCGCACAGCGCACGGCTCTGTCCGTCCCGTCGAAAACCGATTGCACACCCCTCGACGTGCTGACCACCGTGGTATCCCAATATGATTCCACCATTTTTGCACCCGTTGAGAGCCAAATTTCGAATGGTCGAGGGCTGATTGGCGCCAAGACATGTGAAATTTTCGCTCTCACCGGGACCCCGAATTTCCACCAATCCGTGGGCACTGCCATCGACCGTACCCCCAATCCATACCTGAGGTAAACCCCG
>CBDTUG010000071.1:0-6920 GCA_965363555.1 uncultured Thermoanaerobaculia bacterium | reverse complement strand
CGGGTGCTCCGGGATCGATACATGGAGGGTCTCGCCGGGCGATGATTCTGTCGCTGCAATCTGCCGCCGTCCCTGACGCTGGTCCTGCGGCCGATCCTGTCGCTGTCTCTAATCCGACCCCAGAATTGGGCCCGGGCGGACACGGGGGTCCGCCCCTACAAGACCGTTGATTTCAACTTCAACGGCTCACTGCATCCAGGTGGAGTCTGATTTTCTCGAAAGCCTGCCCGATGCTGTCCACTTCCCACAGAACCGGCTGGTAGGAGGGGATCGGATATGGCGTCACCGCTGTCTGGGCCGGCTCGAAGGGGCGCATTTCAACCTCGCCCTTCAGCGAGTGGGCCAGTTCACCGTAACTTGAGAGCAGGCCGGCACCGTATGCTTTGAGCGATCCCTCCTGCCTGACGACTCCGTATTCGACGGTAAACCAATACAGCGTCGCAAGCTGCTCGATCTGTTCGTCGGTCACCCCGCGGGAGGCCTCACCGATCTTCTGCGTCAAATCAGCAAATTCCGGGATGGCAAGCATCGGAGCATGGCCCATCAACTCGTGGCAGATATCCGGTTCGGGCGTATACAGGGGTCGATCGTGGTAGCGGATGTACTGGGTGGCACAGAAAATCCTGCGGGATAAGTGGTCGAGGAAGTCACGAGCCCCCACCAGGCCGGCGACCGGCTGCATGCGAAAACCGGTTCGATCGTGCATGAAAGCATCAACGTCGGCTATCTGGGGAATGCGATCCGCCGGATAATCGAGCTCTGAGAAGATCTGATTGAATTCGCTGCAGGCGTGGGTCGCAAAAAGCGAGGTCAATCCCCGGTAGACTTCTGCCCAGGTTTGATTTTCGAGGTCGGTGTAGTTGATTCGGGGGATCGGGGCGCCAGATGTATGCCCCAATGCCAATTCAGCGATTTCGTTACGACGGGCCCTATATGCGGAGTCGTTGAACCCCGGGTGGTCAGCCTCAAGTTCGATTAATGCAACATCCATCACGCCTCCCCGGCAATTTCTGTGAGTCCGGAGTGTGTCAAAGTCCCTGCTTGTGCACACGCCGCGCTGCGGCGAGGACGGCCGGGCTGACAGCTACCTGGCTCCGCCGGTTTTCCCGAGTCGGCACTTCAGAGACTGGGCCTCACTGAACGGGCCCAACTCCTCGACCGCGTCGCCGAGAATGCGGAGAGCCTCACCCTCTTGACCCCCGGCAATCAACCGGTCGACCTCCTCGAGGGCCTCGAGAACCGCAGGCCTCCGCCTGGCCTCTGCTTCTTCGTGCTGGGCCTGCTGGGTCGTTTTGAGGAGATTCTGAAAGTCCTGGTCTTCGGAGTCGAATACCACGGCCGACTCGATCAGGGCGACAACATCCGGAAACGCCATCTTGACGTTCAGAGCCTCATGAATTTCCGCCCGGCGGCGCTCCCGCTCCTGCCCTCGTTGACGATCCGCTACTTGAGCGGCAAGATCGTCAAAAACCGGCTCACTGCCATAGAGCCGCCGCGCAAGTCTCAGCTCTCGCCCCGCATGATCCAGTTGGCCGTCCTTCAGTCGTTTCTCGATACTTGTGGCCGCAGCGCCAATGTCCTTGCTCCTGCGGGAATCAGCTTCCCCACCCCGGAGCGCCCTGGCCGCCTCACTGACTGCCTCCAGGGCCTCCGGGTGATCCTGGACCACCTTCTGTGCCCTCTCCAACGCGGCCTCCGCCTTTTTGAAATCGCAGGCCTCGATCGCATTCCCAACCTCGGCCACGGCCTTGTCGATGGTTCGCTCCCGGGCCTTGTAAGCCTTGGCAGCCTCGGTGACCATCGCACGAAGGGAAGGTTCTTCGTCAAACGCCCCGACACTTTCAACGGCCTCATCGAGAAGGGCGACCCCTGAGGAGAAACGGCAGGCCGTGACCAAACGCTTGAGGCCCTGCGAGGTGGTGTCGATAATCTGGCGTCGTCTGGACTCTTCCTCTTTGATGCGTTGCCCCTCGGTCGCTTCAGCGAGAGCCACCTTGAGGCCGGCATCCTCTGGCATCAACTCCATGGCGATCTCCAACTTGAGACCCGCAGCGATGAAATCTCCACCGTCGGCAAGAGCGGCCGCTTCGGCCTTGAGGTGGTCGACCCGTCGATTCAGAACGAGGGCTTCAAGGTCGGCCAATTTCTTCGCAAACTCTACGAATCTCGGATGTTCTCCGTAGAGTTTTTCCGCCAGTTTCAGCGACCGGCATACGCCTTCGATATCCTCCGCCCGCAACGAGACCTCGATGGCCGCCGCCGTCCGTTCGATTTCAGCCTGATGGCGTCGATCTTCGAGCCAGACTCCGAGGCCCCTTTCGGCCTCATCCAGGAGTACGACGGCGTCACCATCACCCGGCGTCAGTACCAGGGCCTCCCGAATCATCGGTACAGCATCCTCCCACTGTTCGTCGCCGATCAGTTGCCTTGCCGCCTCGAGAATCTTGGCGGCTCGTTTTGCCCTCTCGGCCGCCACCTCCTCGCCCTGGTCCACGGCCTCCGAAAGGTCTGAAAACAAGGTGCAGTCTCCGAGTTCCCCGGATTGGCGGCGCACGGCCTCTCGAGCTCCGTCGAAATTTTCAGCACGGATCAATTTTTCGATTTCGACCGCCGCCTGCTCCCGTCGCCGTTGCATCACCGTGTCGGCACGATTGAGAACCTCGACCAACGCGGCGACCTCGGGGCGGCCGGGGCTGAGGTTCTCTGCAGCTTCCAGCTGAAGGCGGGCCTCGTCAAAATGCTGGGCTTCAACCAGTTTTTCGGCGCCGAGCAGTAAAGCCCGGATCTGACGGTCACCACCCAAACGCAAGCCCCCCGAGCGGCCGTCCTTCGGGAGGGCTTCGGTTCCGGTGGGTTTCGGCTTGGGTCCAGGGGTCAGATCCGGAATGGGCACCCCCCCCTGAGCGGGTGTCGTCTCAACGCCAAAGATCCTATCAAGCCGCCCCTGGGTACTTCCGGGTTTGTTCACCCGGATCCTGGCGGTGGGTAGCTTCTGGTCCTCAAGGAGCTGATCAAGGCACGATTTCTCAACCGGAAAACTCGTTCGCAGTTCGGAAAGTTCCTTTCGGAAATCACCCGCCGTCCGAAACCTGTCTGCCGGATCTTTTTCCAAAGCCCTGATCACCAGGCCTCTGAGGGCTTCCGGAATCCGACCCTCGGGGTCGGAGGTTTCGAAGGGGATTGGAGGATGCATCAAATGACCACTGATCAGGGACGAGATGTTGTTCCCCGTGATCGGGTAGATACCGGTCAGAAATTCATACAAAACCACACCGAAAGAGTAGAGGTCACTGCGGGGGTCCACCTCGTGCCCTGACCGAGTTCGAAACTGCTCGGGAGAGGAGTATTTGACCTTACCCAGAAAGGTCCCTGTCGCCGTCAGGTTTTCGTCGCCCTCCGCCACCTTGGCGATGCCCAAATCGATCAGCTTGACCAGGAGGTTCCCTTCGTCATCACGGCTGATCAGCAGATTGTCCGGCGATATGTCCCGGTGCACGATCTCCTTGCGGTGCAGGTATCCGATGACGTCCAGACTCTGGTAGGCCAGTTCGAGAGCAACACCCAACGGCACGACCTTCGCGAACTTGGCCAAACCGTGAAGATCAATGCCGTCGATGAACTCCATTGCCAGAAAGAAGTACCCGCTCTCGTCCATGGTGAAATCGTAGACCTGTGCCAGATTGACATGACGCAACCGAATCGCGGTCTTTGCCTCGCGGACGAACCGCTTTCGAAGCACTTCGTCCTTTGCAAGGTGGGGCCGCATGACCTTGATAACCCTGATTTCATCGAGGAGGCGGTGGCGGACCTTGTAGACCGCACCCATGCCACCCTCGCTCATCTTCTCGAGGATCTCGTATTTCCCCTCAAGCTGTTGAATCGGTATCGCCACGCTCTCTATCTCCAAGACCTGAGGCCGGCCTCAGACCGGCCCAGTCGCCAACAGTAAATTTCGGACTCCCTCACCACAAAGGTGTCCCACCAACCTATTGAGTCATGCCCCGAGTGTCAACCTTTACGAGAAACAGGGCTCAGGATGCTGGGTTTCGGGAACAAGAACTCCGTTCAACCTGTTTCAACCACAGTCTGAGAGCCCTGTGACCCTCAGAACAACATTGGGGTAAGATGATGCGTCTTCGGAGGTTTGTGTGCACCAGGAACTAAAAACTCGGCATTGGCCGCTGACCGTAATAACCTCAACGAGAGCGGGGAGGCGCTGATGCGACTCGCAACTGTCCAGACTGCGGGTGGACTCCGCGCTGCCGTGTGGTGCCGAACGGCCTCGGACGAACTGTGGATTGACCTTTCGGATGCGTCGAGAGTCCTGAGGCTGGGAACTCTCAGCCCGTCGTTGCGGACGATTCTGGCCCAGGAAGGCCCCGGCCTCGCAACGCCCCGCCAGATCGTCGCCGAAGTCAACGGCGCAACGCTGCCCGACGAGATCAGCTCGTGGCCGGTTAACGGCGCCCGGTTGGCGCCCCCGATCCCCGATCCTGGAGTACTGATTGATTTCTACGCCTTCGAAGAACACGTTCGCCGAGCCAGAGGCCGCCGTGGCTTGGACATTGTGCCCGAGTGGTTTGAGTACCCGGTCTACTACCGCTCGAATCAGCGAGCCCTCGTGGGGGACGGCGCCACGGTCTTCTTCCCGGCCGGAGAACAGCACATGGATTACGAGTTGGAATTGGCGGCCGTGCTCGGCGCTCCGATCGAGAGCCCGTCAGCCGAAGAGGCCGAGGCCGCAATCGCCGGTTACTGCCTCTTCAACGACTGGAGCGCACGAGGCATTCAGGCCGAGGTGATGAAGGTCGGACTAGGCCCCGCCAAAGGCAAGGACTTCGCTTCCTCTCTCGGCCCCCATCTGGTGACACCGGACGAACTGGGGCCACTGGCCGAGCTGAGGCTTCGGGCACGAGTCAATGGAGAAACCTGGTCGGAGAACACTCCGGGCACGATGGCCTGGAGTTGGGGAGAGATGCTGGCCTTCGCCGGAGACGGTGTCCGGTTCGAGCCTGGAGACATCTTCGGCTCGGGCACGGTCGGGGGCGGTTGCGGACTTGAACAGGACCGTTTCTTGTCCGAAGGGGACATTGTTGAGCTGGATGGAGGCTCGGCACTGGGCGTATTGACGGGCACTGTCGCACGGCGGGAAATCCGGCGCGAGGCAAAGGAGACACCATGAAATCGAGAGTCACAATCGACCCCGCAACCACCAGTTGGATCGAGGTTTACCGCCGTATGACCGAGATCGTCATCCCTCGCCCGATCGCGGTCGTCTCGACGGTGGATGTCCAGGGGCGGCCCAACCTGGCGCCGTTTTCCTTTTACACCGTCGTGTCGTCAAATCCTCCGCATATCGCGTTCGCACCCCATCTGTCGGGCAGAACGGGTCAGAAGAAGGACACCCTCAGCAATATCGAAGCAACCGGAGAGTTCGTCATCGCCTCCGCCACCGAGCAACTGGCTGAACAAGTCAACGCCTGTGCCGCCCTGCTGCCCCCCGAAGACTCTGAGTTCATTCACTCAGGTCTGACCCCCGAACCGGCGGAAACCGTCACCCCATGTCTCGTCAAGGAGTCACCGATTAATCTAGAGTGCAAACTGGTCGAAATTCGGGTCTATGGCGACCAGGGCGGCGCCGGGCACCTGATTGTCGGGAGGATCGATAGAATTCATATCGATACGACCGTCCTCAACGACGAGGGACAAATCCGTCCTGAGGCTCTTCAGACTGTCGGCCGCATGGGTACGGATCTCTGGGTCAAGACCCGGGAGACCTTTCCTATGCCCCGCCCGGAGTAGCCGCCCTCAACTGAGCGCTGACAGCTGATAGCTTCTCGAAGCCGCCCCGGCTTCGAAGGACTACGGCTCTTCCCCAGCGACCAAAGCTGCGACCAATTGGTCAAGACTGAGGGGGTCAGGCACCTGAACCATCCATCCGTTGACAAAATACGTCGGCGTCGAGCTGATGCCCAGGGAATTGCCGAACCCCATCTGGGCGTGCACCGCATCCAGCGAAACCGGCTTGAGGTAGCACTCCAGGAACTGCTCTTCATCCAGGCCCTGGCCGACGACAAAATCAACCGATGTCGGCGTGACCAATGACAGTTCCATGTCGTTTTGAAAACCGTAAAACGTCTCCTTGAATTGCGGGAGGAGCTTCGGACTCATGTCAGATACGCACCATGCGGCCGACGCAGCCCGGAAAGCCCACGGGTGGATCGAGGGCAGTGGGAAATTCACCATGCCGTGCAGAACGGCACCAGGGTATTTCCCGATTTGACTCTTGATCCTGGGCCACTTGGTTCGACAGGCAGGACACTCAAAGTCAGAAAACTCGACGATACGAACCGTCGCACCCTCGGCTTCGTGATCCCACATGACTTCTTCTGAATTTTCGAAGAGTTCTCGTCGGTAGGCCACCGGGTCTTGATCGAAGGGCATCGGCGCTCCAAGCAATACAAAAGCGCCTCCAACCGTCACGGCTCCAGGCCTGCGAAATTCACCATAGCCGGTGTCAACCACCAGTTGAAAGGGAACAAGGGTTGATGGACCTTTCTTCGTGACGTTCCAATCGACCTTCGCTTTCACCCTCATGTTCTTCATCAGGATTTCGGGGATGAAACCATCGACGAAAGCCTTCAGCTCTTCGACCGTGGTACCGACCTCTTTGGCCGGCAGGCTACCGACGCTTCCAAACCAGATCGTCTTGCCGGGCTCGTCAATGACCAGGGTCGAACGTGAATTCAAACCCTGGGAGGCGCCTGTGCGCTCTACCTGAATCAAGCGAAAGGAACCCGATGGGGTCATAAACTTTTCGTCGCTCAAAATCGTGAACTTCGACATTGGGTGCCACGCCATCGCGCGCCCGATAAAACGAAGTACTTCGGAGTCTTGCGGCGGCAATTCGCGCTCTGAAG
>CBDTUG010000070.1:0-6954 GCA_965363555.1 uncultured Thermoanaerobaculia bacterium | reverse complement strand
AAGGGCCTTCACGACACCGGAATGGCGCCGGTGATTCAATGCCCTACACCCTCTTAGGTTTCCGGGCAGACGCAGGGGTCTGGCCCTACAGAAATCCAGCGAATCGTAGGGGCGGACCCCCGTGTCCGCCCTTGTTTGACTTCATGCTTCGATCCATGTCCTGCTTCCAAGCTTCCAAGCTTCCCAGTTTCCTTCATTGACACCACGCCTCGTGCGACCTAGAGTACTCACCCCTGTGGGGTTGATTCGGCACCCATTTTTTGGACCCGGATCGTTCAAGGAGGAGTGAATGGGTCGTCGTATTACCCGTAAGCAAATGAAACAAGATGAATTTGTCTCGACGATGGATAGACTAATCCGTCGATTCGGCGAGTATTGGAAGCCGGCTTTGGCGGTTCTCGTCGGCGTTTTGATGATCGTCTTCATCTGGTGGATGATCGGACAATGGTCCGGCAAGAAGGCCGATGCTGCGTCGGACCAGCTCAGTCAGGCTGTCACTGCCTACCAGGAGGTTTTGGCCCAGGATGACGGCGGGGACCTGGCGGCTGCAGAGGCTGGGTTTGCCGCGGTGATTGAAGAGCATGGCCGAACCGACCAGGCTGATTTTGCCAGGCTGTACCAGGCTCGAATTCAGTTGGGCCGTGGTGAGGTCGATACTGCCAGAGCGACCTTGGTTCAGCTGGTCAGCCGGCACAAGGACGATGCACTCGGGCGTCTTGCGGCACTCGACCTCGTGCGGCTTCGCACGGCCTCCGGTCAAGGCGCCGAGGTTGCGGCGGAGTTGGAGAAGATGGTCGTGGGTCGCGATACCCAACTGCCTCGTGATGTAGCGCTCTTTGAGCTCGGAGAGGTGTTTATCGCCGAACACAAGCCGGAACAGGCTCGGGAGTACTTCCAGAAGTTGGTGGATGAGTTCCCCGAGTCTTCCTATGTCGCACAGGCGCGCCAGCGATTGGGTGAACTGGGTTAGTTCTTGAGCAAGGAGCATGTACCGAATTGATTCAGCGGCGTCTTTCGCGTGCCAAAAAGGCTGTTCTTCGTTCCGTTCTCGGCCCGTACGCTCAGTACAGCGCCTCGAATGGGCCTCGAACGGCACTTCACGGCCCTCCGAAATCCATCCGCCATCTATCCGGTACAAGCTCCTAGACAAATGACCTTTTCCGAGATCATCGCCAAAAAACGAGACGGTGAGAGCCTGACCCGAGAGGAGATCGCTCTGTTCGTGCAAGGCGCCGGAGGCGGCGGCCTGCCCGACGAGCAGCTCTCGGCTCTCTTGATGGCCATCTGCATTCGGGGCATGACCACTGAGGAAACCGGTTGGTTGACCCAGGAAATGCTGCATTCCGGTGAGATGTGGGCTCTGGCCGACGCCGTGCCCGAGGCGGTGGACAAACACTCGACCGGCGGCATCGGCGATACGGTGTCTTTGATCTTCGCCCCGTTGATGGCGGCCGTTGGTTTTCCCGTGGCCATGATGGCCGGTCGTGGTCTGGGTCACTCTCAGGGCACGCTGGACAAGTTGGAGGCGATTCCCGGCTTTCGGGTCGGTTGGGATCGCAGCGGGATGTTGGATCTGCTCGAGCGCTGCGGCGCCGCCGTGGTCGCTCAGACTGACGACGTCGCGCCGGCCGACCGGACCCTCTACGCCCTCCGGGATGTCACGGCGACAGTTCCTTCACTGCCTCTGATTGTCGGGTCAATAATGTCCAAGAAGCTCGCTCTGGGTGCCGGCACCCTGATTTTGGACGTCAAGTGCGGCTCGGGCGCCTTCAGGAAGACCCTGCCCGAGGCCAAGGAGTTGGCAGAGGCTCTGCGTTCGGTGGCTCGGAGCGCGGGCGTTGCCTGCGAAGCGCTCATCACTGAAATGGACCAACCCCTGGGACCGGCCCTGGGCACGGCCTGTGAGGTCCTTGAGGCGATCGAGATCCTCGACGGACGTGGCTCGGCGCCAATGAGGGAGGTCACCCTTCGGTTGGCCGAGGAGGCGATGGTGCTGCGCGGTCGAGACCGAGCCAGCGCCCGAGCTGACCTCGGAAAGGCCCTTGGCGACGGCTCGGCCTTTGCCGCATGGCAGTCCTTTGTTCGAGCCCATGGCGGGAATCCGGACCCAACTCTGTTGGCTCGGCCTCGGCAGGTTGTTGAGGTTCTTGCGGAGGTCGAGGGTCAACTGACGGCAGTCGACGGAGAAGGGCTCGGCAGGGCCGCCGTCGAGGTCGGCGCCGGACGTCGCTGGCTGGAGGAACCCATCGACGATGCAGCGGGGATAGAGGTGCTGGCTCGATTGGGGGATCCGATCGAGTCAGGACAAACGCTGGCCCGAGTCCTCCTGGGCGAGCGCCCGGTTGATGAACAGGCCGTCGTTAACAAGGTTCGTGACGCCTTTGCAGTCACTGAGAACAGCGCCGATTTGCCGCCACTGGTGTTTGGAACACCGGAGCAGGTTGGTTAGAGCGCTGTCAGCTGACGGCTGAGAGCTACCCACCGGTTCGGTCGGGCTCCTCTTGGCTCCGACCCCACCAGGTTGTCACTTTCTCCAGACGTGCTACGGTTCCGCGGCGGAGGAACGATGAACGAAAAGAAACGAGCATTGGTGACCGGTGGAGCTGGATTTTTGGGATCACATCTGTGCGAGCGTCTGCTCGGCGAGGGTCTCGAGGTCGTCTGTATGGACAATTTAATCACTGGAGCGGTGGAGAATGTTGAGCATCTGTTCGGGCAGGATGGTTTTATTTTCGTCAAATATGACGTAACCAATTTCATCGATGTGCCGGGGCGGTTGGACTATATACTGCATTTTGCCTCGCCGGCGTCGCCGATCGACTATCTCAAACTGCCGATCCAGACCCTCAAGGTTGGGTCTCTCGGCACGCACAAGGCGCTTGGCTTGGCCAAAAACAAGGGAGCGAGATTCCTGCTGGCTTCGACGTCGGAAAGCTATGGCGATCCTCTGGTCCATCCCCAGCCGGAAAGTTACTGGGGCAATGTCAATCCGGTCGGGCCGCGCGGTGTCTACGACGAGGCCAAGCGCTTCGCCGAGGCGATCACGATGGCCTACCACCGCCACCACGGCGTCGATACCCGAATCGTCCGGATTTTCAATACCTACGGGCCGAGGATGCGGGTTGGGGATGGACGGGTCGTGCCGACCTTCATCGATCAGGCGCTCGGAGGGGAACCCTTGACCTGCTTTGGTGACGGCTCTCAAACCCGATCATTCTGTTATGTCGATGATCTGATCGAGGGCATCTACCGATTGCTGCTCTCGGACCATGTTTTGCCTGTGAATATTGGTAACCCGGCGGAGATGACGGTTCTGCAGTTTGCCCAGGAAATCATTCGACTGACCGGCGCCTCCTCGGAAATCGTCTTCACCGAGTTACCTGTCGATGATCCCAAGGTCCGTCAGCCAGATATCACCAGGGCTCGTGCCGTGTTGGACTGGGAGCCCCAGGTTTCGTTGGAACAAGGATTGCGGCGCGTGATTGATTATTATTCGGCGAGACGCTGAAGTTTGAAGCGTGAAGTTTGTTTCAAACTTCAAACTTCATTCTTCAAGACTCTTTCATCCAACAGCGCTGCTTTCAGCACATCCTCGGCGGAGTCGGCGAAGATGAATGTCGCCTTCTTGCGGGCAGATGCGGGCAGGTCGGCCAGGTCCCTCTCGTTTCGACGCGGCAACAAAATTTCGATGATGCCGGCTCTCAGGGCCGCCAGGACCTTGGCCTTGATTCCGCCGACGGCCAGGACATCACCTCGGAGGGTAATCTCGCCGGTCATGGCCAGGTCGTGCCGTATGGGCCTGCCTGTGGCAACAGAGAGGATTGCGGTCAGCATGGTGACGCCTGCCGACGGGCCGTCCTTGGGCACGGCGCCCTCGGGTACATGGAGGTGCACGTCGTGGGTGTCGAACCACTCCGGTTTGACTCCGAGATTTTGAGCGTGGGCTCGAGCCCGCGAAAGCGCTGCCGTAGCAGACTCTTTCATCACGTCGCCGAGGTTGCCGGTCAACTTGAGGTTGCCCTTGCCCGGTAGGGGCAGAGCCTCGATCAGCAGGACGTCACCACCGACGGCGGTGTAGGCCAGGCCGGTGGCCACGCCGATGCTGGCTTCTGTCAGGTGCTGCTCGGAGGAAAACGGCCTTGGACCCAGCAAGCGTTCGACCAGGGCCGGCGTGATGTTGCGGTTGCCGGTCTTGCCTGAGGCGACATCGACCGCCAGCTTCCGACAGACGGCATCGGTGTTCTTTTGCAGGTTTCGGAGCCCTGCCTCCCTGGTGTAACCGGAGATTAGAAGTCTGAGGGCGGAGGGTGTGAATGTGGCCTGGGCACTCTGCAGTCCTGTATTCTCGATACTTCGGGGAACCAGGTGCCGTTTGGCAATGACCAATTTCTCTTCTTCGGTGTAACCCGAGAGCCTGATGACCTCCATGCGGTCGAGGAAGGCCGGTTGGATAGTGTCGGTGACGTTGGCCGTCGCTATGAAGAGCACTTTGGAAAGATCGATGTCAACCCCGAGGTAGTGATCCCTGAAAGCGTGGTTCTGTTCGGGATCGAGCACTTCCAACAGGGCGGACGACGGGTCGCCGCGAACGTCGGCGCCAAGTTTGTCGACTTCGTCCAGCATGAAAACCGGGTTGGCCGTCTGAGCCTGAGAGATGCCTTGTACGATGCGTCCGGGCAGGGCGCCGACATAGGTTCTTCGGTGACCCCGGATCTCGGCCTCGTCCCTGACACCCCCCAGGGAGTGTCGGACAAAACGTCGGCCGAGGGCCTGAGCGATGGACCGCCCCAGCGAGGTCTTTCCGCCGCCAGGAGGGCCGACAAAGCACAGAATTGGGCTGCGCCCATCTGGTCTGAGACGGCGCACAGCCAGGATTTCGATGATGCGCTCCTTGACCTTGTCTAGGCCGAAATGGTCTTGATCGAGGACCGCGCGCGCCTTTTCCAGATCGAGGTCGTCATTACTGAGATTGGACCAGGGCAGGCCGACAATCCAGTCCAGCCACGTTCTGATGACCGAGGTTTCTGCGCTGTCCGAATGCATGGTGCTCAGACGTCGAAGCTGCTTGTCGACCTCTTTGCGAGCGGCCTCCGGAATTCCCGCTTTGTCGGCCTTTTCTCGGAGTTCCCCGATCTCCTGCTCGAGGTCATCAATTTCGCCCAGTTCCTTTTGAATGGTTCTCAGCTGCTGGCGGAGGAAATACTCCCGCTGGTTGTGGTCCAATTCCCCCCGAACTCGGGAGGCAATCTCGTTCTGCATCTCCAAGAGGGCGGTTTCCTTCTCGACGAGACGGTGGACCATCTCCAGGCGCCCGCGGCCGTCCACGGTTTCCAGTACCGCCTGGGCGTCGATGGTTTTGAGGCCCAGATTTGCGGAGACAAGATCGGCCAGGCGAAGAGGGTCTTGCAATCCGGCAGCGACCATCATGACCTCTGGAGAGACCTGCCGTCCCAGGGCTACCACCTTCTCCAGGCCGTCCCGAATGGAACGAATCGTAGCCTCCATTGTCGGGGACAACACCTCGAGTTCGGTTTCGGGCAGGGGCGATACTCGAGCTTCCAGGAATGGTTCGGTGCGGGAAAGGAAATCGACCTTCACCCTGCCCAGACCCTGAACCAGGGCACTGACGTTGCCGTCGGGCAACTTGACCATGCGCATCACCTGCCCGACGCAGCCAACGCCAAAAAGGTCGTCAGGTGTCGGATTTTCCAGGGAGTCGTCCTTCTGCGTCAGAAGCAGGAGAAGACCGTTGCTCGCATAGGCCTCGTTGACTGCGTTGAGGGACGTTGTGCGACCGACGGCCAGAGGCACGATGGTGTAGGGGAAGAGGACGAGGCCCCTCATCGGAATGACGGGGAGAATTTCCGGAATCGGAACCGAATCGATGTTGCCTGTGGGGTCGAGCGGATCCGGAGTATCAATCATCGACGGGCTCGCCATCGGGCCGCCTGAGGAGGTGGCGCAACTCATCCATGAACTGGCTGACATCCTCGAAGCGCCGATAAACGCTGGCGAAACGGACGTAGGCCACCTGATCAAGGCGTCTGAGTTCCGATATCACCATGCTGCCGATCTCTTCGGACGACATTTCCCGGACCTCTTGGCCTGAGATTGCACTTTCAACCGTATCGACGACGCGGACCAGTTCCGCCCTGGCAACCGGTCGCTTTTCGCAGGCCCGCAACAGACCGTTGAGCAGCTTCTCGCGGTCAAACCGCTCCCGTCTGCCGTCCCGCTTGACCACTGTTACGGGGACCTCGTCGATCCGTTCGTAGGTCGTGAAACGACGGTCACATCCGGAGCATTCGCGCCGCCGCCGGATTTCCTCTCCGTCACGAACGTCCCGGGAGTCCAGGACCCGATTTTCGATATTGGCACAAAAGGGGCATTTCATTGTGAAGAGTCCGTCAGCCGAGCCGGAGAGAGGGACAGGCCAAAAATAGGGATACAGATCAATCCGATCAAGGCAATGGGATAGAAGCACACTGCATGGTAGGCGATAGCGAAGCCGGTTGCCAAGTTATGGTCAACTCCGAAGAACGTCGTCAGTGCAATCTGAACCATGGCGTGGAAACCCCCGGCGCCTCCGGGGGTCGGAACGAGCAGACCGATGACGGTCATCATGATCAAGAGAAAGGCCGAACGAATCGGGAGGCCGAGGCCGAAAGCCTTGAGGGTCAGGATCAACTGAAGGACGATGACGGCCCAGAGGAACAGCGAGGTCGCCATGACCAGCAAGAGATCTCGAGGACGTTGCAGAATCCGGAGACCGTCCAAAAAATGGTGGAGAAAATTGACGAAAGGTGCTTGCCAGGAGGTCTTGATGCGGCCGATTGGGGCGGAAACCAGGTTAATGAAGCGCTCCTGATACCGAAAGAGGCCAAACAGCATGGCGGTGCCGACGATCAAACCGGCCCCGATGATCCACCCAGAAAGCCGCAGCAGGTCCAGGGT
>CBDTUG010000069.1:0-6995 GCA_965363555.1 uncultured Thermoanaerobaculia bacterium | reverse complement strand
CCAGCACCGGATCTGGATCTCCGCCGGCGGCACCCTATTTTTCATGACGCTCCTTTTCGGCCCATTTCTTTCAAAGTTTTCCGACTCATTCATAGGACCCCGGGCGACGGCCGCAGCCATGGACCATCTCGAACAAGGCCGTTGTGTGTCGTTGTACGGCCTGCGTGACGAAGAAATGCTCTTCTCGTTGCCCCTGGAGACCGAGGTCTTTCGAAAACCGCAGAATCTGCACGACGGGCCGACAGATCGACGAAACACGGTCTTTTGCGCACGGGAGAGAGATTTCAACCGAGCCTTTGGAACCGGAGACGGAGGTCAATTCGAGGTCATCAACAAGGTCACAGGCCTTGACCTGGGACGCGGAAGACACGCAACCACGGTATTCTTCCGGTTACGGGAGGATCAGGAGTGAAAAAAACCATCGGCATGACGGCCATTCTGGTCCTTGTGATCGTCAGTGCGGCAGGCGCTTCGCGGCCTGAGCCCCAAGGATTGCAACCCGGCGATCCCATCAGGATCCACATCAAGCCTCTTCCCGAAGACGTCAGCCGAGTAGTGCTCACCAGTACGACCGACGGACGACGCCAATTTGAGCTGGTTCATATCGACGGAACGGTGGAGCAGCTCAGCTCGGAGGCCTTCGCACAGAGGCTCTACACCAGCCAGGTTGGGAAACCGTGGTTCTACAGATTGCTGAACATCACCTCGCCAATCGGATTTGCCTGGGTTTTTTTGGGTCTCCTCGGTCAGGTTCTGTTCACCGGCCGCATGATCCTGCAATGGTTGACCAGCGAGAAAGCCAAGCGCTCAGTCGTACCTGTCGGATTTTGGTGGATGAGCCTGGCCGGAGCCTCAATGCTGCTGATCTACTTCATCTGGAGGCGCGACATCGTCGGCGTGCTAGGGCAAGCGACCGGATGGTTGATCTATGTGAGGAACTTGTGGTTCATCTACCGCAATTCGTCCGACGAATTGGCCAGGGCCACCGCCTGATGTGCGGCATCACCGGATGGATCGGCGATCCCCCAAACGACAGCACCGTCGTCGAGAGCATGACCGCATTGCTCCATCACCGAGGACCGGACGACAGAGGAATTTTCACATCGCCCTCGGCACAGCTGGGCCACACGCGCCTGTCCATTCTCGACCTTTCGGACGCGGGCCACCAACCAATGGTCCTCGGCGACCTGGTCCTGACCTACAACGGCGAGATCTACAACTTCCATGAATTGAGGGAGCAACTCGAAGGTCCTTTCCACTCCAATACCGATACCGAAGTTCTGCTTCAGCTCTATCGGCTTCACGGCGATGCCTGTGTTTCGCACCTCAGAGGCATGTTTTCCTTCGCCATATGGGATACCCGACGCCGCAGACTCTTTGCCGCCCGGGACCGCCTTGGCATCAAACCCTTCTTCTATCGCAAGACCCCGGACGGGCTGGCCTTTGCATCGGAACTGAAGAGCCTGCTCGAAATGGGCCGGCCGGCTCTTGTGGACGGGGCAATCAGCGACTATCTGACCTATCGCTACATCCCGACGCCCAACACGGTCTTCTCGGGCATCCACAAACTGCCACCGGCTCACACGCTGGTCTGGGAGGCTGGACGAACGACGATTACGCCCTACTGGACGCCATCCGCGGAGCAGACAATTGACGATCCCGGCCAGGCGATCGAAGAACTGCATGAACTGTTGGGCCGAGTCATACCGGAACACAGTATCGCCGATGTCCCGGTCGGCGTTTTTCTCTCGGGCGGAATTGACTCGGCGATGACCGCCTCGTACCTCGAAAAACCCCTGACCATCACTCTGGGCTCCGAGGTTTCCCACCGCAACGAGGCGCCGGCCGCCCTTAGGGTCGCACGCCACCTGGGCACCCGCCACTTCGAACATTTCACCGGCGCCCCCAGTCTCGACGCCGCCCTGGATGCCATGCCTCGGCTCTTCGACGAGCCCCTGGCCGACAGCGGGGCATGGGCCACCTACACGGTGTCCGAAGTCGCCCGACAACACGTTACCGTCGCCCTGACCGGCGAGGGCGGTGACGAGTTGTTCTTGGGTTACAAGCGCCACGGTCTCCAGGCCACGCAAACCCTGACAACCCTTGCACGCATCCTCGCCCGTCTGGTTCCACCCTTGACCGACACTGGGCGTTCCCTCGAGCGGCGGGGCCTCACCGGATTCGAAAGATACGCCGAGCTCTCGTCATCCTTCACCCGCAGACAAAAACGGGCCATGCTCTCGCCACGCCTCGTCAATGACGACAGAGACGACCTCTGGTATTTCCGGCAGCACTGGCGGGAAGAGCTTGGACCGCTTCAGCAGGCCCGCTGGCTGGACCTCCACACCTATCTTCCGGACGCCTTGCTGACCAAGGTCGACCGGGCAGGCATGGCCCACTCACTGGAGATCCGTCCGCCGTTGCTCGACCACCGGCTGGTCGAGTTCGCCCTGTCCCTCAACCCCGACATGCTGCGAAGCGCCGACGGCGCAACCGGCAAGTTGATCCTGCGCACTCTGATGGAGGATCGCTTGCCATCCGGACACCTCGAAAGACCGAAGATCGGTTTCAATTTGCCGATCCGGCGCTGGGTTCGGTCCCGGCCCGAGGTTTTCCGAGGCGCCATGGAACGTCTGGTCGAGGCCGATATCGTGCAAAAACCTCGATTCATGCACCTCGGCGGCGAACAGATCTGGTCGTTGTTGGTGCTTGATAGATTTCTGCATGGGTAGGAACCGCCAAAGAGCTTGGGGACAAGGGTAGCGTCTACGCTGACCCCAAATCTCAAGAGCGCCCAAAACCCCAAATCGGGCGTGCCGGGTGCGCCCTCTCTTCACCAGGCAGAACTCCCAAGCAAACCGTCGGTGCGAAGAAGGGCGACACCGGGCACCCACGGCGGCAACGTCAGCAATCGAGTCTCGGCCAACGCCGTAGGCCGCCGAGGTCATTTTCCTCAAGAGGCGATCCCCTCCCCAGTTCGAGAATGCAGCCTCTCCGGGAAATGCACCGAGCTGGAGCGATCGGCAGTCCTTGGGTTTCTCGACTGTTTCAATGCGCTCCAGAAGGCCGGGGATGGAAATCAGGCGCCGGGACCGGGGACCGCGACGGCGACCGCGTCCAGGACAGCGTCACGTACCAGTGACATCACCCCATCCCTACGACAACCTGCGGCTGTTCCCCATTCGACGTTGAACGTTCTTCTCTCCCCCTCTCCTGCTATCCTCCCCCCATGGCCGCATACGAGCCCCCAACGGTCCCTGGACCTCTGATCGGTGGACCCAATCCGGAAATCCCCATGTCGGAACATCCGATGTCCAAGAGCCAGCGCTTGATTCAGCGCCTCCTGGCACCCCTCGTCCTGGGCTTCCTGCGCGCCCTTTGGATGACCTGTCGATTCACGATTTCCGGTGAAGAAGAGGCCACCACGCTGGCGGCCTCGGGACAACCGGTGATCGTCACTTTCTGGCACGGGGAATTGGCAGTCGGCGCCTGGTATCTCAGGCGACTGGAAAGGCTCGGCCTGAAACTGACTTTTGTTGTCAGCCCCTCCAGAGACGGCGAGTTAGTGATGCGAATACTCGAGAGGATCGGCGGCGCCGCGGT
Organism: uncultured Thermoanaerobaculia bacterium; assembly: GCA_965363555.1. Taxonomy (GTDB): domain Bacteria; phylum Acidobacteriota; class Thermoanaerobaculia; order Thermoanaerobaculales; family Sulfomarinibacteraceae; genus DAOWGJ01. Next base: position 3,392 of record CBDTUG010000069.1, on the reverse strand, counting down.
CCGTGGCTCGGCAACCCGCTCAGGAGTCAAGGCTCTCAAGGGTCTTTATCGAGCGATGACCCGGGACGGTGGCTCTCCAGTCGTGCTCCCGGACGGTCCACGAGGACCCAGTCGCCAATGCAAAGAGGGCGCAGTTCTTTTGTCACAGATGGCAAAGGCCCCAATCGTTCCCATCGCCATCGACGCCAGACCCGCCTGGCGGCTGTTGACCTGGGACCGCCTCCTCGTTCCACCCCCGTTTTCTCGGGTCTCGATCGTCATCGGGCAGACCATTACCGCCACCAAAGGCGAGGACGGCTCAACTCTGGACCAACAACGAGAACACCTCCAGGGCGTGCTCGAGCAACTGGGCCACCAGGCTCACTCCGTCCTGCATCCGAAAGCTGGTAACTGATGACGATCAGCATTTACGATCGATACAGAAAACAGATCACCGAAGAAACCGTGTTGGGTGGCGGGCTTCTCCGTCTGGCCTACGATAGCGCTTTGAGTCCTCTCTTTCGTTCGACACTGTTGAAAACAGGCGCCGTCAGCCGGCTCCTGGGCTGGTATTGCGACACCGCCTGGTCAAGCCGCAAGATCGATGGCGTTGTCAAACAGCTGAATACCAATATGGAGGATTTTGATGAACCGGCCGACGGGTTTCAGACCTTCAACCAGTGGTTTGTCCGCCGGCTCAAGCCGGGCGCCCGGCCCTTCGATTCTGACCGAGAAGTATTCTCCTCGCCAGCCGACAGCCGGCTGACAGTGATCCCGGAGTTGCACGAGACGACCGTAATCCCCGTCAAGGGCGCCTCTTTCCTGATCGAAGATCTGCTGAGAATTCCGGCGGAACAAGCGGCAGGTTTCAGAGGCGGCGCCGTTTTAATTTTTCGCCTCTGTCCGGCTGATTACCATCGCTACCACTTCCCTGCCGACGGCCGAGTCATCGATTCCACGACCATTTCCGGGCGCTATGACTCGGTCAATCCCGTGGCTGTTGCCGCCGGCATTCGGGTATTCACCGAGAACAGCCGCGTCGTCACCCACCTGTCACTCGAGGCCTTCGGCCCGGCAGCCTTCGTTGAAGTTGGGGCCTTCGGCGTCGGCGGTATCGTCGACACCCACGGCCAAGGCCCTTTTGAAAAAATGGACGAGAAGGGTTACTTCCGATACGGCGCCTCCACCCTGGTGCTGGTCCTCGGACCCGGCCGACTCAAGATCGAACAAGACCTGATTGATCACAGCGCCAAGGGAATGGAAATCCTCGTCAGAACCGGTGAGACCCTGGGGCACTCCTTGTAGGCCAAAGGCCACAAATGCAATTCGTCCGACGAATTGCCCCGTGACCACGGTCACACTGTTTTTTGCCGAAATTCAAACTTCAGGTATCATGCCCGCGGCGCGCTTGCGCGACCAAATCCCCGTGAGGACTTATCTTGCTGAATCGTTCTTGTTTCCCGTTGTCTTTTGTATTGCTCGTCATCCTTGGACTTTTCGGACTCAGCGGCTGTCAAACCACTGCAGCGACGCCGGCCCCAACGCCGGATCCGGTCCAGACGCCCAACCCGGCCGCTGTCCCCGAAGTCCAGTCGACTGAAGGGGAGAACCCTGCCGAGGCCGGAGTCGAGGAACCGCAAGAGGTCGAGAGCTCTGAACCCGCCAAGATCACGGACCCCGAAATCACCCAACAAGAGGCGCTCGACCTCTGTCAATCTGCCGGTGAATTCCTCGATCAAGGCGATGTCGACGAAGCCATCGCCGCATTGGACGGCGCCTACCAACTGATGCTCGAGCTGCCTTCGAATCACGACGAAGCCTACCTCCAGGGTAAAGAGGACATCCGCCGGTTGATCGCCGACTTGATCGTTCGCACCTACGATTCTCAAAGAGTCGCCACCGGCCCCGCCACCTCGTTTGACCTGGAAATCCAGATCGTCGACAACGCGGAGGTTCAGAAGGAAATCAAGTTGTTCACTAATGGAGAGCGCACCTTTTTCATCGAGTCCTATCGCCGGTCCGGGCTCTACCGGGAAATGATGCTGAAAAAACTGGAGGCTGCAGGGCTTCCCAGTCAGCTTTCGTGGCTGCCGTTGGTTGAGAGCGGCTATAAGGTCAAGGCCTATTCCCGCGCCTCGGCAGTTGGCCTGTGGCAGTTCATCAGTTCGACCGGCCAGCGTTACGGCTTGACCAGGGACTACTGGATCGAAGAAAGGATGGACCCGGACAAATCCACCGACGCCGCCATCGGCTACCTAACGGACCTGCACGACATGTTCGGAGATTGGCCCAAGGCCCTTGCGGCCTACAACTGCGGCGAAGGCCGTGTCGCCAGATTACAGCGGAGCAATCCCAACCAATACCTGGACTTCTGGGATCTCTATTCCATGCTGCCGCGGGAAACCCGCCGCTACGTTCCCCGGTTCTTTGCCACCTTGATGATCGTCCAGGACCCGGCAAAGTACGGTATGGACCTGCCCGAGCCTTCGGCGGCCCTGCCCGACTGGATCCCTGTTCAGATCGATAAGACCCTCAAGCTGGAAACTCTGGACGCCAAGCTCAACCTGCCCAAGGGATCACTGCACGCCCTCAACTCCGAGTTGCGCCAGGGTGCAACGCCCAAGGGCCCCTATCAGCTCAAGATTCCTATTGACCGGGAAACAACCATCGTCGCGGCAGTCGAGGCCCTTCCGGTGTGGAGTCCACCGCAACCGGCCTATACGACCCACCGGGTTCGCCGGGGTGAGACCCTGTCCCACATCGCCCGCCGCTACGGCACGTCGATCAATGCCATCATGCGCTCGAACAACCTTCGCTCGGCCAACCGAATCTGGCCGGGACAACGGCTCAAGGTTCCGACGTCCAAGGGCACTGGTTCCGTCGCATCGACGACCTCCTTCAATCCGGCATCCGGAACCCACACCGTACGCCGGGGTGACTCCCTCTACTCGATCGCTCGAGCCTACAGTACGACGGTCGACCGCATTCGGCGGGACAACAATCTCTCCTCGAATACCATCCACCCCGGGAAGGAACTCAAGGTTGCCGCCGGCTCTCGTTCGGACCTCAAACGTTACACCGTCAAAAAAGGAGACACTCCCAGCGCGATCGCTTCACGCCACGGCGTATCCCTCTCGGCCCTGCTCCGAACCAACGGCCTCGGCACACGAAGCACGATTTATCCAGGCCAGGTCCTGGCGATACCTTAGGGGGCCGTCAGCGATCAGCGATCAGCTGTCAGCTCAGGCGCTTGCAAAGGCGAAGGAAGCGCCATGAAGAGGGGAAAATAGCCACAAAAAGGCACAAAGAGAAAGACATATGAAACAGAGTCTTGATTTGCATTCCTATAGGAATGAGTAGGTTGCCCTCTTCTTGTTTCCTTTTTTGTGCATTTTCGTGCTTTTTTGTGGCTA
>CBDTUG010000068.1:0-7052 GCA_965363555.1 uncultured Thermoanaerobaculia bacterium | reverse complement strand
GGCGGGCCAAGGCCCACCCTACAGCTTCCTTACGAGCAACCCGTCGTGCCGCCGCAGGTGTTGCATTTGAGGCAGGTGCCGTTGCGCACCAGGGTCAAGGCGCCGCACTCGGGGCAGGGATCACCCTCGAAACCCATGACGCGAGCCTGGTCCTTGGCCACCGCTGGCCTGCCGATGGATCGCGCCCCGCCGGCCATCGGCGCCGAGGCTCTACCTGCCGCCGCCTGGGCTACGGCAATCGACCTGACCTCGGCTTTTTCCTGGGGTTCCTTTTCGGTCTTGCCTTCCTCTTTACCTCCGCCGATCGCATCGTGGCGGGTTTCTTCGGGCGAGACCTGCGCGAGATCGTGCCGGTCCAGGTAGGTAATGGCCAGATCCCGGAAGACGTAGTCGATCACCGAGGTCGACATCTTGATGCGTTCGTGTCCACCAACCATGCCCGAAGGCTCGAAGCGAGTGAAAACGAAGGCGTCGACGAATTCCTCGAGCGGTACGCCGTACTGCAGGCCCAGCGAAACCGCGATGGCGAAGCAGTTCATCAAGGATCTGAAGGCCGCACCCTCGCGGTGCATGTCCAGGAAGATCTCGCCGACCGAGCCATTTTCGTAATCGCCGGTGCGTATGTAGACCTTGTGGCCGCCGACCGAGGCTTTCTGGGTGTAGCCGGTTCTTCGCTGCGGCAGGCGACGCCGTCGGGCCTGATAGCGGATGACGACCCTTTCGGCCATCGCCTCGGCGACCTTCATCGGATCGGCTGATTTCACGGCCTCCATCAGGGCGTCTTCCTCTTCGGCGTCCAGGGACATTGACAGGGGCTGGCTGAGCTTCGAACCATCCCGGTAAATGGCTACGGCCTTGAGCATCTTCTCCCACGACAGTTTGTAGGCGTGCTTGATGCTCTCGACGGACCCTTCACTGGGCATGTTGATCGTCTTGGAAATGGCGCCCGAAATAAAGGGCTGAGCGGCCGCCATCATCAGGATATGACCTTCGTAACGAATGAATCGGGTACCCATACGTCCGCACCGGTTGGCGCAGTCGAAGACGCCCAGGTGTTCGTTCTGCAGGTGTGGCGCGCCCTCGATGGTCATCGTGCCGCAGGCCCAGGTGTTGGCCTGCTCGATTTCGTCTGCAGAGAAGCCCAAGCGAGCGAGAACGTCCAGATTCCAGTCTGCAAGATCGGCATCGGCAAAGCCCAGTCCACGCAGGAAGGACTCTCCGAGAATATGCGGCGAAAAGGCCAATTTGAGTTCGAAGGAGGTCGGGATGGCCTCTTCGACCCGGGTCAAGGCCTCTGCGTCGAAACCACTTTCGGCCAGCGCCTCCAGATCGATTGTCGGACATCCTTCGAGCGAGCCGTGGCCGACGGTGTAGCCGACGATGTCGGTGATCTGCCGTTCCTCATAACCCAATCGGCTCAGGGCTGAGGGAATGGCCTGGTTGATGATTTTGAAATAGCCGCCACCGGCCAATTTCTTGAACTTGACCAGGGCGAAATCCGGCTCGATTCCGGTCGTGTCGCAATCCATCACCAGACCGATCGTGCCGGTTGGCGCCAGAACCGTCGTCTGTGCGTTTCGGAATCCGTGCTTTTCTCCGGCCTCGAGCGCGCGGTCCCAGGCCTCTCGTGCGGCGGTCAACAATACCTGCGGCGTTGTTTCGGGAGAGAGACCGGCCGGTTTGATCGTCAGATCCTCGTACATCTCGTTCGGGGCGTCGTAGGCAGCACGCCGGTGGTTGCGGATCACGCGGAGCATTGGCTCGCGATTGTCTTCGAAGGCCTGGAACGGGCCCATTTCTGCGGCCATTTGGGCCGAAGTGTTGTAACTCTCGCCACACATGATAGAGGTGATGGCGGCGCAGATCGAGCGGCCCTCGTCGGAATCGTAGGGAATTCCCAGGCGCATCAACAGCGACCCGATGTTGGCGAAGCCCAGGCCCAGGGTGCGATAGAGGTAGCTGAGCTCGGCAATTTTCTGTGATGGGAAGGAGGCCATTAAGACCGAGATCTCCAGGACGACCGTCCACAATCGGACCGCATGCGTGAAGGCCTCGACGTCGAAGGCCCCGTCCGATTTGAGGAAGGTGACAAGATTGAGGGAGGCCAAGTTACAAGCCGTGTCGTCCAGGAACATGTACTCGGAACACGGATTGGAGGCGTTAATCCGGCCGCCGGAAGGGCAGGTGTGCCACTCGTTGATCGTATCGTCGTATTGCAGGCCGGGGTCGGCGCATTCCCACGCGGAAATGGCGATGTCGCTCCACAGCTTGGGCGCCGACACTTCCCTAGCTCTCTGACCATCGGTCCGTTGTGTCAGGTACCAGTCGCGGCCTGTTTCCAAGGCGGTGAAGAATGCATTGGGTACTCGGACGCTGTTGTTGGAATTCTGACCGGACACTGTGAAATAGGCTTCCGAGTCCCAGTCGGTGTCGTATTCCTCAACCAGGTATTCTTTGATGCCCTGCTGAGCCAACTGCAATACGCGCTGCATCGAGCCGTCCGGCACGCCCATCCGTCTGGCGGAGGCCAGAGCAACCCTGAGCTTGGAGTTGGTGTCGGTGTCTGTATCTGCGGTTTCACTACCGTCGGGAAAGCAGGCGTCCATGACCTCTTTGAGGTGCCGCTTGACCATGCGGGATCCAGCCACCATCGCCGCGACCTTGCGCTCTTCGATAGCCTTCCAGGAAATGAACTCCTCGATGTCCGGATGGTCAAGGTCAAGGCAGACCATCTTGGCGGCACGCCGAGTGGTCCCACCGCTCTTGATCGCGCCGGCCGCCCGGTCACCAATCTTGAGGAAGGACATCAAGCCCGAGGATCGTCCCCCGCCGGAGAGTGGCTCTCCACCGCCCCGCAGCTTGGAGAAATTTGAACCTGTGCCCGACCCGTATTTGAAGAGTCTGGCTTCACGGGTCCAGAGATCCATGATGCCGCCTTCATTGACCAGATCGTCACTGACTGACTGAATGAAACATGCATGGGGCTGAGGGTGCTCGTAGGCCGACGAGCTTTCATTGAGCTCTCCGGTTTTTGGGTCACAATACCAGTGGCCCTGAGCGGGGCCATTGATGTCATAGGCCCAGTGGAGCCCGGTGTTGAACCACTGCGGCGAGTTGGGCGCCGCCATCTGTTTGGCCAGCATATGGCAGAGTTCGTCGTAAAAGGATTCGGCGTCGTCTTCACTGTCGAAATAACCGTATTCGCGCCCCCAATGGGCCCAGCAGCCGGCCAGCCGGTGGAAGACCTGCCGCACATCCCGCTCGGGGCCGGTGACGGGTTCGTTGTGATCGTCGACGATAGGTGTGCCGTCCGCGTCGATCTGGGGGACTCCGGCCTTGCGGAAGTACTTCTGAACAAGTACATCGACGGCGACCTGGGACCAATCGCCCGGAACGGTGACGTCGTCCATCTCGAAGACCAACGTGCCGTCGGGATTGCGGATCTCCGACCTCCGGGAGCCAAAGTCGATGCCCTGATACGGACCGGCTCCGGCGTGCGTGAATCGACGACTGAACTTCATCTAAAGGCCCCCAGCGTTCTCATCTCCAGGCATCGATCTCCCGATTCGGTCCGTTGAAGACTTTCGCTGAACCCCCGAAGATTGGCCTGACTTGAGCCACTATATATTGGGGGTTAAAGAGCTGTCAACACAATATATTGAGGTTTATTGGTTTTTTTCAAGTATTGAGGATTGTTGAACTTCCGGGCCAAAACAGCATGAAATGATCCAAAAACGACCAGTTGTCTCAAATTATCGAACCTAAGAGAGAATCAAAGGCTGATACAAGAACCTGTCGATCTCGAGGGCTCCGGGAGAGTCGGGCAGGAAAGAAACAGGGCCGAAAAGGTCGTACAGATCAAAGGGGTGGGAAAGGTCATCGCAGGGACACCCTGCCCGGTCAGAATGGGCGAGTGCGAATACGAGGGCTGCAGGTTGGGCGCGCTCTTGGCCTTCAATCGGTCCCCCAAGCGTCTGCACCCTCAGATGCGGTCTACATTGAATTTCGACGTTCGGATTGTGCGTTGGGCGTGTGCCCTTGCACCTCTGGATCTCGTCAGGCCCGGGACCTGCTGCGACCCCTTTGATCCCTTTGACCTGTTCGACCCTTTTGACCCTTCGATCCGTCAGGACCGATAGTGCTCCTTGATTTTGGGGAAGAGGTACCTTGAAAACCCATCTTCAAACCCGTACCGCGGTGCATGGCCCCAGTCGATTCGAGCAGCGCTGTCATCGACGTCTGCCGGCCAACTGTTGACGATCGCCAGACGTTTGAGGTCGGGCTCGAACGAGATCTCAGCTCCCGGGAATCCCTCCAGAACCAGATCGCGAATTTCCGCCGCCGAAGGATTGAAGGCCGTAATGTTGTAGACCGTCTGATTCAGGCTCTGGCGAGGCGCGGCGGCAAGGCGCAAGGTCGCCTCAACCGCATCGGCCATCACCATAAAAGGGATGCGGGTCTCGGGCTCAACGAAACAGGCGTAGGGTTCGCCCTTGGCGGCCGCATGGATCATCTCCGGAGCATAATCAGAGGTTCCACCCGACGGCACCGTCATCGCAGAAATCAGGCCGGGGAAACGAATGGCCCTGAAATCCACTTTGCCGGACAGGGTCTCGGCCGCCAACTGCTTGAAATACCGTGAGTAATATCGGCCCAGGTGTTCGCAGTAGAGCTTGTTGCAGCCGTACATCGTCGTCGGCGTGTTCCACTCGTGTTCCTTGACCTTGCGGTTGAAGTCAATGCTGGGCATACCGTAGGCGGCGATCGACGACGGGTAGATGAAGGTCACTGGACGGGCGTGGCTTTCGCCCTGGGCCTGAGCGAAATTGAGCAACTTGAGCGTGCCCTCGACATTGACCTGGTGGGCTGCAACCGGTGTAAATTCGGCGCGGGTCGACAGCAGGGCTGCCAGGTGGTAGATCGTCTCGACCTCGAACTCGGCCAGGATCCGTTGGAGGAGGTGATCCTCCATGATGGACCCGGTGAACTCCCGAGTCACATGAGGTCGTATTTCCGGCGATAACGGCTGCAAGTCGATCGTAATAATCGACGATTGGCCGGCTTCGGAAATCTTCTCGATCAGCCCGTGCCCGATCTCTCCGCTTGCTCCCGTAATCAAAACGACGTTTTTTCGGATCATTATTTACTCCTGTCTTTTTCGTGCAAATGCTCGGAGCAAAGGCCTACCAGTAACTGGTCGTCACCGTCACCGGCCCCTGAATCCTGGCGCAACATGCCAGACGCTCGGCGTCGTCAGCACGAAGGCCCTTCAAAGTTTCCTGCTCTCCCTGGGTCACCGGACTCAAGTTCTCTGTCCCGGCGACCACTCGAACCCTGCAATATCCACACAGGGACACACCATCACAACTGCGGCCCAGGGGCAGCATCAGAGATTCCACCGCATCCATCAGCGTCGAATTTTCGACAACCTTGGCCACCCGACCGGAAGGCTCACAGCAGACGCTGAAAACGCCTCCATCGAATCCGTGCAAGGCGTTCACAGCAGATTCCGCTCCCGGGCTGCCCGTTCGAGTTCTTCCCGGAAATCCGGGTGGGCGATGTTGATCAACTGGCGTGCCCGATCTCTCAGGCTCCGGCCCCACAGATCGGCGATGCCGAACTCGGTGACGACGTAATTGACGTCGGCCCGAGTGGTCACGACGCCGGACCCCGGCAGGAGCGTGTCCACCAGTCGTGAGAGCGTTCCCCCTTTGGCCGTCGAGGGCAAGGCGATGATCGGCTTGCCTCCCTTCGAGCGGGTGGCGCCGCGGATGAAGTCTACCTGGCCTCCGAAGCCCGAGTAGATCGACGTGCCGATCGAATCGGCGCAGACCTGCCCGGTCAGATCGATCGAAATTGCCGAGTTGATTGCGACCATCTTGTCGTTGCGCGCGATGACGAAAGGGTCGTTGACGTACTCGTTGGGGTGGAACTCCATGAACGGGTTGTTGTCGACGAAATCGAAGGCTCTCTTGGTCCCGATGACGAACGAGGTGACGATCTTGCCACGGTGCAACGTCTTCTGTTCGTTGGTGACGACGCCCGCCTCGAAGAGGTCAACCAGACCGTCAGAAAACATCTCGGTGTGTACACCCAGGTGTTTCTTGTCTCCGAGGAATAACAAAACGGCGTCGGGAATTTCGCCGATGCCCATCTGCAACGTCGCTCCGTCGGGGATCAGGGAGGCGATATGTTCACCGATTTTTCGGGAGACCTCGGAAATTTCGGGGGCCATCGGCAGTTCCAACAACGGCTCGTCGGCCTCGACGATGTGAGTCAGTTTGGAGATGTGCACGAAGGAGTCGCCCAGCGTCCTCGGCATTTTTTGGTTGACCATGGCGATGACGACCGACGCGTGCTCCACGGCGGTCTTGGTCGCGTCCACTCCGGCCCCGTAGGAACAAAAACCGTGCTCGTCCGGCGGTGAGAGCTGGATCAGGCAGACGTCGATCGGCATGATGCCGGACAGGATCAACTCGGAGATCTCGTGCAGATGGATCGGCACGAAGTCTGCGCGCCCGGCGTTGACTGCGGCCCGAACGTTGCCTCCGGCAAAAAGCGCCGTATGGCGGAAGCTCTTCTCCATGCCCTGATCGACATAGGGCGCCGCGGCCAGGGTCAGGATGTGCGCCACCTCAACGTCCCGCAACTCATCAGCCCGGCCGACCATCGCGTCAACAAGGGGTTTGGGCGTACAACACCCGGGGTGAATCCACACTCTGTGGCCGGACTGGATGTCCCCCACGGCCTTGGCGGCTGTGGTCACGCGGCTGCGATAAATATCGGTCCAGCTCATCGCACCCTCCTCAGGCGTCGCATAGGGGCGTGTAGTCCACGCCGAAACTTTTGGCCAGGCCTTCGCGCACACACTGTCCGTGGTGGGTGTAGGTGCCGCGGCACAGTGCCGAGTTGTCTTGGACCGCCTGATCGAATCCCTTGTTGGCAATCTCCATCACGTAGGGAAAAATCGAATTGGTCAAGGCCCGGGTCGAAGCCCTCGATGCTGTCGACGGCAAGTTGGGTACACAGAAGTGGATGATGCCGTCGACCTC
>CBDTUG010000067.1:0-7140 GCA_965363555.1 uncultured Thermoanaerobaculia bacterium | reverse complement strand
TCCAGTGCCACCGGTCAGGGCTATCGGTTGTGGCAACACCTGCAACCGGGAGGCCACTGTATCCGGTGGAACCAGGGGATTTTCGGAACTGAAGGTCGGGTCAACGGAGGTATTCCGGCGTGTCATGGCCTCAGGATACCGGGTTCAGTCCGCTTGAGCTCTTTCAGCTTCCCAGCGTCCCAGCATCATCCATCCCCACATACTCCGCCCACGACGTCGAGGTTTCCCAGACCCGGATCCGCTCCAGTTCCAGGCCTTCGGGAAGCCGGTAGCGTTCCTGGGTGCGTTCCTTGACCCAACCGCCCTGCGCCATCCGCTCGGCGATGCGCTGGTACAGCCACCGTGCCAGCACCTCGGTCGTCGGATCCTCGCCTTCGAACACGAGAATTCGCTCCCCTATCTCGGTGAGATCCTCGAGGTAGGGGTCTTCGGAATTGAGGGCCATGGCATGATCCAGACCTTCGACAAGATCCAACACCAGCATTTTCAGTGCTTTATAGTCGCAGACCATGTCGTTGTCGTCCAAATGACGGCCCCTGGCAACAACTTCGATTTTCAAGCTGTGTCCGTGGGGGAAACGGCATTTCTCCGGGTGCTTGGAGAGCCGGTGTCCGTACTCGACCTCGAATGTCTTGGCAATTCTGAAATAACTCATCTCACACTCCGCGGCGACCCCCGAAGAGGTCCAGATGCAGCCGCGGAGTGTAGCGGAAGCCATGTTCCAGGCACAAGGCGGCGACGACTGGAGCGGTTTGAGCAACCTCGGCGGGCGTGCGTCCCTCCGGCATTAGAAGGACTCGACAAGGGTCAACTGAAGGCAGTTTCTCCAGTAAATGACCGATGTCATGCAAGTCCCCAGGCTCACGAACGACGATTTTTAGCTGAAACTCCGGAAACCGCTGAATCAGGAGTCGAAGAGGCCCGAAACCAGCCCGCAGGCGCTGATGGCGCTCTCGCCACCGTCCTTCAGGATCCGAATTGGCTGTCTTCGGAGACACCGACAGCAAATCACAGACGAAGTCCGGCGCGACCGTTCCCGCTGTCTCCACGGTGATATGGAAATCCTGTGCGGCCAACCCCCGAGTCAATACGCCGATCTCACGCTGCAGCAGAGGTTCGCCACCAGTGACGACGACGTATCGAACCCCTGACCCAGAGGCTTCTGCCAGAAGATCGGCAACCGAACGTCGCACGCCCTCGGGCGTCCACGAAGTGTAGGGCGTATCACACCACGAGCAACGCAGATTGCAGCCCGAGGTCCTGATGAAGAACGACGGCATACCGACCAGTTCGCCCTCGCCCTGAAGGCTGGTGAAAGTCTCGGCGATCAGCACCACGCCAGAGTACCGGAACAACCTGCCGGCCACCAGGATAGAGTCGACGGCAGACTGTAGGTGGCTTGCCGGGGCGTAGTTCTCGACCCCAGGCGCGCATGAGAAGTCTGTCCGGCTTCGCCGTTGGCTACGCCGTGACGGTCTTCGTCCTCTCCCAGGGGTCGAGAACGAAGACCGGGTTTCGGTAGAATCGGCGAATGCTGGATCATTTCCCCCATGCGGCCTTCTGGATCGCGGCCGAAATTGTCGCCGTCATCTGGCTTCTCGCTGCCATCCAGCGTGATAACCACCCAATGCAGTGGCTGGCCAAGCCCATAGCCTCATCGGTCTTCGTCGCTTTCGGTCTGATGCGGGCCGACTTTCACTCGGCATTTAATCTGTGGATGGTCGGCGGCCTGGTACTGGGGATGGCCGGAGATGTGCTCCTGATTGAGGGCCGGACTTTCCGGTTGGGCCTTCTGACCTTCCTCGCCGGACACGCGGCCTACATCGTTGCCTTCGACAAGGCCCAGTCGTGGTCGACCTGGTCACTGATGGTGTTGTTGCCGTTGGTCGTCGCCGCCGTATTCGTAGCCCGGTGGTTGTGGCCGCACGCCTCGTCGATGAGGGGCGCGGTATTGGCCTACATCGTCGTCATCAGCCTGATGGCATGGGGCGGCATCGCCCTCTCCATTTCGGGTTCTCTGCCCATAACGGCGGGTATCGGAGCGACCCTGTTCTTCCTCTCGGACCTCGCCGTGGCCCGGCATCGTTTCGTCAAGGAGGCTTTTCTCAACAGGGCCATTGGACTGCCTGCCTATTACGCGGGACAGATGCTTTTGGCCCTGACGATCGGCAGCTCGTAACCACCAGTACCAGCCATGGTGTGACGACCATTACGGCGTCTTCCGAAAAGAAATGGGATGATGAGAACATGAGTCACTGGATCAAAAGTGTTGGCCTCATCGGCGTTTCTTGCAGCTTGATCGTCTCGACGGCCTTGGCCCAAGATACAACCACTCCCGGCCAACTCAGCACCTACTCAACGATCCACTCGGCCGGAATCGAGTGGTCCATAACAGGCGACGACGACCATGATGCAACCTGTGCCGTATCTTTTCGGCTACAGGGAAACCAATTGTGGCGGCAGGGGTTGCACTCTTTCAGGATCGACTACTCGCCACCCGAACCGGTCAACGGCTTGAACGATGCCTTCAACGGATTTTCCGGAAGCGTCTTCGACCTGGTTCCGGGGACAACCTACGAGATCCGCCTGGACCTCGCCGACACCGATGGCGGCTCCGAAATCCGCACGACGACCGTCACCACACGGGCCATCCCGGAAAAGCCCAGTGACCCGACGACCTTTCATGTCATCCCAGGAACGGGCGGCGGAACAGGGACCCTAACCAACCCCTTTCAGGGCATCGAGGCCGCACAGACCCATGCCACTCCCGGAGCGGTTTTCCTCCTCCATGCCGGCATCTACCAGGGTTTCGTCCCGGATAGCGAGATCGAGCTGAATATTCCGGGAACCCCGGGCAATTTCATCGTCTGGCAGGCAGCGGGCGACGGCGAAGTCATTTTTGATGATCTCGTCAGAGTGGCGGCAGATTTCGTATGGCTCGAAGGCGTGCACATCAGAGGCCATGTCGAGGTCGCGGACGAATTCGGCCTCTTGACCTACGATTCGCCCGAAGGCGTCGTTCTCACCCGGAACCTCTTTACCGATTTCCACTACAGCATCGCCCTCAATCACGGCGGCAGCAAGTGGGTCATCACCGACAACACCATCATCGGCGACAAGGACGTCATCGGCACCCCTGACGGTCCCCCCAGCTATGGAGGGGAAGGTATCGAACTGGAGCACACCAGCGGCCACACCGTCGCCTTCAACAGCATTTCCAGGGTCGCGGACGGAATCTCCTATCCGTTGACTAATACCGACATCTTCGGAAACGAGATCTTCGACGTCACCGACGACGGCATTGAACCGGACTATGCCTACGCCAACATCCGCATTTGGGGAAACCGGATCTCCAACGCCCGTCACGCGGGAATCAGCTTCCAGCCGATGAATCGTGGTCCCTGGTACATCCTCAGAAACCAGGTTGTCGCCGGCAGCGAAGGACTCAAACTCCGAGAAAGTTCCCGGGCCCTGATCGCCCACAACACTTTTGTGGCCTGGGAGGGGGTGCAGGCATACGGCTCCGAATGGCTCTTGCACTTTCAATCAACAAACAACCTCTGGATCTCGGTGCAAGATCGCTACGTCTGGGAAAACGGCGCTGGAGGCCAACCCTCATGGCGAACCACCCTCGACTTCGACGGATTCGATTGGGGCGCCTCCGTCTACGCATTCAAGTGGGGCCCAGATCACCGCTACGCCGACCTTGCCGAGTTTCAGGCGGCCACCGGACTGGAAGCCAACGGGGTACATATCGATCGCACGACCTGTTTTGAGACCTTCAACATCCCCGAAGCCCCACCCCAGTCCATGCCGTTCCAATACATGACACTCAAGGACGGCTCCGCCGCCATCGACGCGGGCGCCCCGCTGGCCAATATCAACGACGGATTCGAAGGCTCGGCGCCCGACCTCGGGCCCTTCGAAAAAGGCCGCGGCCTCCCCTGGTACGGCCCACGACCTGAAGGCATGCTGTTCTTCGATGCCTTCGAAAGCGCCGATGCCGGGGGATGGAGCCAGATGGTGCCGTGATGCGAGCCCGCAACTGCGTCCGGTGATCACGTCCGTTTCCGCATCCGTGTCCTGGACCGTGGACCGCCTCGGTTTCAAACTCAGGGTGTCGTATCATCCCAGCTTTCCGCATCCCCAGATTCGAAGCCGTCGGAGAAGATATAGCCTTCCGGAAAAAGGATCCCTTCCAGGCCAAAAACAACATTGTCAAAATTGGCGGTAATCGTCTCCACATTGGCCAATTTGCCCGTAAAAAGTTGCAAGTAAACGCTCGAAGCGCCTGGGGGGGCAGTGAAACCGAGGACCTGATTCTGGATCCAGTTGTCTGTGCTGGAAGAAAGGACATTTTCGGTCGTTTCGCCTTCATCAAACTCGCCGCTGCAATCTGGTGTAGGGAAGAACTTTGCGATCACATTCGCCCGGCCATAACCCGCCTGATCATTTCCGGTATCGAACCGAATCTTGGCGCCCCAGTCATACCTGTTTCCACCGCTGATTCCTGTAGTGATGCACTGAGCGAGCCAGGCGCCACCCCACTCATTCAGAGCCACATTCTCGAGTTGGCCCGAACCGGAAGAGGCGCTACCCTGTCGTCGGGCAATCGGCCTCTGGAGAGATTGATGCGACGACTAATGACCCTTTTGGTTCTATGCCTCTTTACAACGATGCCTCTGATCGCCCAGACCAACTGGGGCGGCCGGACATCCGCCGGTGAGTGGGCTTTCTCACGGGGAAACTTCGAGCGTGCGGAGGAAGAATTTCGGGCGGCACTGGAGATAGCCCAGGGCTTCCCCGAGGATGATGCCCGCCTGGAAGAGAGCCTGCGAAATCTCGGTCGTCTCTACGAACACCAGAGCCTCTTCGACAAGGCCGAGCCGCTCTTCCTTTTGCTGCTGGCAGCTGAAGAACACCATTTTGGGCCTGACTCTCCGGAGATTCTGGACACCCTGGTCGCCCTGGCCCGGGTAGCAGTACCTGCCGGCGACCATCCGGTTGCTCTCGAAAGTCTGCAGCGCTTCGTCACCATCGCAGACGCCGAGGGGATCACCGATGATGACCGACTGCGAATCGTTCTGACGTCATTGACCCGGATCTACCTGATCGAGGAAAAGGGAGACAAGGCCGTCGAGACCCAAAGGCGGGCGGCGGCAATGGCCGTCGCCAACCCCGGGCTCGAACCGGAAGAACAGGCTTCCGCACTGGAGAGCCAGGCACAGTTGGAGATCAGATTCGGTAATCCGCAAGCGGCGACAACGCTCATCGAGCAGGCGGCAAACCTCCGACGGGAAGCTGACCCCTCAGCGCTGATCGATGCAGCCTTCCTCGCAGCCGCCCGAACCGCCCTGGCCGAGGGAGAGACCGCGACGGCGGCTGCCCTGTTCGAGGCTTTCAAAAAGGCCGAACCCGAGGCGGGCACAACGATGGAGAGCGCCAAACTCGATGCCGACATCTCCTGGGCGGCGGTTCGACGCGAAAGCGCCAATTTGATCGATTTGCAGGCAGTCACGCAGGATCCCGAGAACCTTCGAAAGGCGTCCGAAACGCTGACCCTGCTCGACACCCTCCAGCAGGTCGAGGAACCGCCCGATCCGGCCGCCCACTTGCAGACTCTGGGACGCCTGGCCCGCGTCAACGTCATGCAGGGAGATCTTGAGGTCGCAACCGGAACCCAGAAACGGCTGACAGCTCTGTTGACCCAGACCACGGGCCCTTCGTCCAAGCCGACCCAGACTGCGCTCAGAGCAGAGATCGACCTCCTGCTGGCCCAGCAGCGCAACGTAGAAGCCACCGACACCAACGCAGCCCTGATCTCCGCCCTCGAACAGGCCTGGGGCGCCGACGACCCCCGTTTGCTGCCCAGCCTCCGGCTTCAATACGACCTGCTCAAGGATGCCAGGCGAAAGAAAGAGGCCAAGGCGATCAAAAAGAGGATTAAGAAACTGGACTAGTCCAGGCCCTGGTCCACGACCCTCACCTGAGTTGCAGGCTCTGTTTGTCTAAGAACTCCACGAGCTCCCTCAAATCCTCGAACGCATAATCTGCGTGCTTCCCCCAAGGGCGGCATCCGCCGTTGACGATGATGATCTGAGAACATCCGGCCTCTCGGGCCGCACGAATGTCGTAGTGAGAGTCCCCCACCGCAATCGTTAGTTCAGGCTCGACATCCAGGCGCCGCATCGCCTCGGCCAGGGGCGCTCCGGAAGGCTTGAAAAGACCGCTGTCCCGCGTGACTACGACGTCGAATGAGAGCCCAAAACGACCCACCAGCGCCTCGGTATTTTCGATCGAGTTGTTGGTCACAAGGGCTGTCATGATGCCACGGTCGGCCAAAATTCTCAGGAGATCTTCGGTGCCCTCGACCAGAACCGCACCCAGGCTTGCCTGCCTCTCGATCGCCTCCAGGCGAGCCCAGCTTTCGACCCGTTGAAGCTCCGGCAGCGCGTTGAGCGCATCGATAATCGACGGCCCATCAACTCCCAACTCTGTCCTGATGGCCGGCCAGTCGTACTCCGATTGCACCAGCGTCCCATCCATGTCGAAGAGGACGGCCTTCAGGAGCGTGTAGGGCATTGAATCAGCGCCGCCTTTCGCGTGACGAAAAGGCCCTTTTTCGTTGCATCCTCGGCCCGTACGCTGAGTACAGCGTCTCGAATGCGCCTCAAACGGCACTTCACGACCCTCCGAAATCCATCCGCCGTCAATGCCCTACACGCTCCCAGGAGCGCCACGTCGACATTATCGGCACTTCGAGGAAATTCACCAGCCATTTTCTCTCCAACTGCTTTGAATGATCGAAGCGCTCACAGGTCTCAGGTCTCAGGTCTCAGAGCACATTGATTCCTGAAGCCTGTTGCCTGCAACCTGTAACTGGCGCCCAGCGGAATCGGCCGAACCCTTTGGGAATCCCTGACCGGCCGATTGACCTCTACAACCCCATCGCAACCTTGAAGTCTCCGATCTTTTCCTGCACGAGCGCCACGTTCTCGGGTCCCATCCTCAGCAACTGCTTCTTCGCCTCGGACAGTTCCTCGAGGCGTTCCTCCCCATACGCGAAAGAAACAACCTTGGGCTCGAGAGCCACGTCGCCCTCAATCACCGGAACCACCGACAAGACGTCAAGGGCCTTTT
>CBDTUG010000066.1:0-7152 GCA_965363555.1 uncultured Thermoanaerobaculia bacterium | reverse complement strand
TGAGGAGGGAGCGGAACCCAGGGCGTACCACACATGAAACTTGATCCCTGAAACCTGAAACCTGAAAACTGATGCCTGATTCCTTCATCCCCGCGTCACCATTTGATCTGGGTTAAAATTGGTATATCTCAGAAGGAGCCGACCATGGAGCGTCTTCGCGCCAAACTCCTGGACCTCGACGGCCGCAACTACAAGGCGTACAAGGATATCCAGGGATGGAACGTCAATTTTGAACATTTTGACCTCCGCATCGACCACATCCAGGGTGACCCCTACGCCGCACCTTCGAGACTGAGAGTCTTCGTGCAGCTCGCTGAGGCCGGCGTACCTGGGAGAGCACTTGAAGGTTCGACCCGACGACTGGCCACAAGGGATTTTCTGGCCCGCTCCTTTCGGCGCCGGGCCCGCCCCGAACGAGATCTCTCGATCGACGCCGGGGGTCAGACGGTCCTTGAACGAACGGCCTGCCTGCTGACCGGTGCCGACATCGAACTCCGCTTCCGCCTCGACCTGCCCGGGCGCGGCCGACGAATCATGGGCCGCCGTGCAGCCGACCTTCTGTGCTCCCGCCTGCCTGACATCGTCGAGCATTCACTGATGACACCCCACCTCGACCTCGTGGCCCTCGAGCACCACTGCGCAGTGGTCGAAGACCAGGCGGCCCTCCGAACCCAACTGGCAGATCACGGTCTCCTGGCGTTTCTCGCCGACGGATCGTCGTTGCCCAGGGCGTCGGGAATCGATGACCGGCCTTCAAAGGACGCTATTTTCTTGCGATCACCGGAGTCTCTCCGAGTGACCCTCTCGACCCCGAACTCAGGCGAGATTCCTGGGCTCGGCATACCATGCGGCATCACTTTGATCGTCGGAGGCGGCTTCCACGGCAAGAGCACCCTGCTCAAGTCCATCGAGCAGGGAATATACGACCACATCCCCGGAGACGGCCGGGAGCAGGTGGTCACCGAACCCACCGCCGTCAAGATCCGAGCCGAGGACGGACGATCAGTTTCCGCGGTAGATATTTCCGATTTCATCGGTAGCCTACCCGGAGGTCGGGCCACCGATGATTTCTCAACCGATTTGGCCTCGGGTTCCACATCCCAGGCCGCGACCCTGGTGGAGGCCCTGGAAGTCGACGCCCGTTCGGTACTGTTGGACGAGGACACCTCGGCAACCAACTTCATGATCCGGGACCAACGCATGCAGGCCCTTGTCGCCAAAACTTCCGAACCGATCACACCCTTTCTCGATCGCATTCGCGAACTTCGGGACGCCCTCGGCGTTTCGACCGTGCTGGTCATGGGCGGTTCCGGAGACTATTTCGACCACGCCGACACCGTCATACAAATGGATGCGTATTGCCCGAGGGACGTCACCGTTGAGGCGCACTCCATCGCCAAAAAACACCCTACCGGCCGAGTTGAAGAGCATGCAAACCTCCTGAGAAAGGCAAAGCCTCGGGGACTGGAGCCGACTTCAATCAAGCCTGAACGAAAACCTGGCGTGGTTAAGATCGGAGTTCGAGGCATCGATACCCTGATTGTCGGCCGGACTGACATCGACCTCCGCGCCGTGGAACAGTTGGTCGACCCCGATCAACTGCGCTCGATTGGATGGATTCTGGCTCATCTCGCGAAGGCCGACAGAGAAACGCTTGACCCGATCTCCGAAATTCACGGACTGCTTGATCAGCTCAAAGGGACCGCATGGGATAGCCTGACTGGCCACCCAGACGGCGACCTTGCCATGCCTCGACTCGCCGAAGTGATGGCGGCCCTCAATCGCCTGCGCGGCGTTCGCATGAATTGAGAGTCGAAGAGGCGCCCCCTCCCCATGGCCGCCCGAACTTCAGCCGATTTCAGGATCTAACAAATCAGGAATCGTTCCCGTTTTCAAAATCTCAGTTTTACTATTGAAACTGAGTATCGGCAATAAACAAACACAATCTCACAATACCCAATTTCGTGAAAAACTTGTGGACAAAATCACATTGTTTCTTGAGAACTTGCTCATTTGTTCTTGACAAACGAGGAGAATACGGCTCAAATAGCTCTGTCATGGGAATGTCACCAAACGCCACCCGCACCCACCACGATCCTCAATCGTCCTCCGATTTCTGCCCTTTCCATAGGGTTGATTTCTGGGTAGGCCAACCTCAAAAAGTTTGCACAGCTCTGGCAGCCGTGCTGGTTTTGAGCGCACTCGTGATGCCACAGCCTGCGTTCGCCCAAGAGTGGCAAGGCGCCGTCGACCTGTCCTATGGCTGGATGGATACGACCGGCAACCCTGACGCCTTCAGAACCCAGTACAACCTCGACAGCGGATTCTCGTTGGATCAGTTGAACCTGGACTATCGCGGCGAAGGCTCTCTCGAGCACTTCTCACTGGTTGCATGGGGCTGGGGTGACGCCGAACCTGCGGAGAGTTTCCGTCTTGACCTTAGTTTTGCCCCCGGAGTGAAGGTCGAGCTTGAATGCCGAGACAACCAGAGCTTTTTCGATCTCGCAGGCTCCGAACTTGCCGGCTACAACGACCAATGGGGCCTGAGCCGATGGCGAGGCAGTGTGGTGTGGACCGGATGGGAAGACTGGACGATCGGGCTTGAGCTGAGGCACGTTGACCGAGAAGGCAGGCTCTATCGCCCACATTATGGATTGAACGAACTCTATCCCTTGGGCGTTGATCTTGACGAGACCATGAGCGAGTTCGGCATCAGGGTCGAAAACAGAAGCACCCCCGTCCGGCTGGTCTTCGAACAGACCTGGGCGCAGTACGAACGTACGAACCGACCTTTTGCGGCCGGCGAACAGGCACTGACGAACCCTGATGATCCCGATCTCTTCGCCAGTGCCGGAAGCACCGCCGAGGACGAGCAAGACGTTCCAACCAGCTCCCTGACCGCATCCTGGGGAACCGACCGGTGGGAGGGCGTGGCCACCCTCTTATATTCGAACGCCGATTTGCAGTCAGGCGCCGACTCAGATGGAACCGCCACTATATGGGAAACATACGACATCGGCGGAGGCGCCATCGGCACGACCTCTTGGGTTGACGAAGTCGTCGGCTCCACACAGATGGACAGCCTGGTAGGGGCCCTGCAACTCGGTTTCCGCCTGGCCCAGTCTTGGACCCTCCGGCTCGGCGGATCCTATCGAGACGCCTCGGCAGACTCCTCCCTCCTCGGCAGTCGACTGGTTCATACAGTCAACCCAGAGGGCCAGGTATTCGAGTTCGGCGCCCCCGTCGACGAAACGGGTTATTACAATTTCACCGACTCCGATCTTCGTCTCACACTGGACTGGAACAACGGCGCATGGAGCCTTTGGGGCGGCGCTTTCATGGGCGAACGAGACGTTGCCTGGCGATTGACGACTGACGGTTCCCCTTTCGCGGTCAAACGGGACAGTGACGGGTTCCTCGGGGGCATAGCATGGTCCTCGGCCGGCGGTATAGACGCTTCCCTCGAATATGAAGCCGGAACATTCGAGCGATACGTCTTCAGGACGGATCCGGAAAATGTCGATCGCCTGACGGCGCGACTTCGAGCCAACCTCGGCGGCGGTTGGAATCTCAACTTTCACGGACGGTCTGAACAAGCAGACAACCCCACAGAGGTTGCAGCTCTGGACCGGGATTCCATGGCCCACGGCCTTGGGCTCGGTTGGACCTCACCACAAGGCGAACACGCCTTCGGCCTCAACGTCGATCAGGTATCGCTCGACACTTCCACCGATCTGGTTCTGCCAGGCGGCGGAGCAGGAGTGTCGTTGTACGACCTTGATTTGTTGACCGGGACGATTTTTGGACATTCCGACCTGAACCGTATCCACCTGCATGCCTCGGCCACCTACATCTCGGATAGCGGCGACACCTGGCCGGTTGATGCATGGAACGCCGTCGGCCGCTTTGGGTACGACCTCGGTGACTCCACCCGGATCGGCGCTTTCATTCAGTACTGGGATTACGACGAAGGACTGGCCGACGACGACGATTTCACAGCCACGCGCTACGGCCTTTCGCTCAGATGGAGATTCACCCGATGACCGCAAACCGCCTCTCCATACTCCCCGCTCTGCTGCTGATGATGGCTGTCGGTCCCGTGCTCGCCACGGAGGCCTCGACGGCCGAGGATTGTGCGATGTGCCACGACGAGGTTGCGTCCAGCTTTGCCGCAAGCCCTCACGGCATGGCCATGGCCGGCCGATCTGATCAGATTTTTTCCGCCTCCTGCGCCACCTGCCACGAGGCCGGTGTTGACCATATGGATGATCCCTCTGTCGACAACGTCACTCGAAACCGCGGTGACGCCGCTTGCCTCTCGTGCCACACAGACCAGGGAGCTGCCGTAGCCAGTTCGACGCCGGCTCATGTTCGGCTCAAAGTCGGCTGTACCGACTGCCACGACGCCGGCCACGATTCCCCGGAAGCGCTGTTCGCCGACAGGGACCGATGCGTCGAATGTCACCAGGGGATCGCCGCGTCGTTCAACCTTCCATACGCTCATCGAAACGGCACACGGGCCTTTGACTGCGCATCCTGCCACTCGATTCATGGCAGAAACACGGTTGCCCGATCGATCCTCTCTTCGAATGGTGGGCCGTGTGTCGAGTGCCACACCGAAAAGCGTCTCCCATTGGTTTTCCCTCATCCACCGGCCGATCGCAGAGGTTGCGTTAGTTGTCACGTGCCGCACGGCAGCACAAATCCACGGCAGCTCCAGCGCCATAGTGTGATGATGTTATGCCTGGAATGCCACACTGACGTTCCGTCATATCACGATTTATCACGGCCGAAATACCGTAATTGTCAAACCTGTCACACCGCCATTCACGGGTCAAACCATGACCCGCGCCTATTCAAAGAATAATCCAAAAAGGGAGGATTTATGAGTCGTTTCACTCTAGTAATGTTTATCGGGATTCTCGCATGCGCGGCCGCGGTCTTTGCGATTGACGGCTTCCGGGACAATGCCATTGAACAAGACCAACAGGTCACAATGGACGGGCAGGAGGAACTTGTTGGAATCCTGCTGGGCATGTATCCCGAAAAGACTCTACAGGATGGGGTCTATGTCGGGTCCGAATTCTGTATTTCATGCCACGGCATGAGCGATTTCCGAAATACGTTGCACCGCAAGAAAACTCAGTTCCCCAGGGAAGATACGATCGTCAACGACTATAACCAGAATGGTGTCAACGACTTTGTCGAGGGCTTGGATTTTAATACGATCGACTCGGCCTTTGACGCCTACAAACCGAATGCTCCGATCCTGGGCACCAGTGGCAACGGCTATACCTTGACCATCGGCGAAAGCACGGGAAAACTGGTCGCGGTCCAAGGTGGTGTGGGATGGAAACAGCGCTATGTGGTTCGAATGCCGGTCACCGGCACCCCGAGCGGCATCACCGCCGGCAACTACATCTCACCTGTTCAGTACAATATCAAGACCAAGGGATAAGTCGTCTATCATGGCGGCGATTGGTATGATGGCGACCACCTGCCCAAATTCACCCCCATGACCCATGCTTCCGAGTTCGCAGCCAATAACACCAGGTCCTACTCCGGGGGCTGCATCGGCTGTCACTCCACCGGCATGAAATCGGTCAAAAAAAACCAGAACGGCGAGTGGCAAGCCGACCTCTATCCGGCCGCTCTCACCCAACCCGGCGACCCCACCTACTGGGATTTTGATCACGATGGCAACAAGGACCTGACCAACGTCGGCTGTGAAAGCTGCCACGGTCCCGGCTCGTCCCATATCCTGGACGGCCCCAGCACCGGCAATATCGTCAATCCCGCCGATCTGGATACGCTTGAGGCCAACTGGGTCTGCGCTCAGTGCCACATTCGTCCCAAATCGGTACCCGACAGCCTGCACGGTTATCCCTACAACGAGACCGAAGATCGCCAGTGGATCCCCGGCAGCGGCGAAGATTTCATGGACTTCTGGACTGACAAGTCCGGCCGCTGGCCTGACGGCAAACATGCCAAACAGCACCACCAGCAGTGGGATGATCTCTACGAGAGCACCAAACCGACCTTCCAATTCCACGAAATTCGCTGTTCCGAGTGCCACGTATCGCACCACACTACCGCCAACAAACATCAGATCGTCGACTCGATCATCGAAGAAGGTCTGGTCATCGCAACCTCGAACGACAACAACACTCTGTGCCTCGCTTGCCACGCCACCCACGGCGATTTCGAAGAGATCACGGTTGAAATGGTCGCCGATTACGAGGCAAATGAAAATGCCATCGGAGAGGTTGTCAGCGCGCATTCCCATCATCCCTACGCGCCCGAGCGCTCCATGGGGCTCTCCCGCTGCTCGAAGTGTCATATGCCGAAGGTGGCAAAATCTGCTATCAATTACGACATTCATTCGCACACCTTCGAGCCGATCCCGCCTGAAAAAACCCTGATGTATCAGACCGAAGGCGGAATGCCCAACAACTGTGCTGCCAGTTGCCACGCCACCAAGGTCAATTCCTGGGGATATGGCATCGCTGCAGACATCGGCGTGTGGAACGATCAGTTCGCAGTCGACACCGCCACCAAACTGATGGAGTACTACGGTCCCGCCGGAATGTGGTGGGACACCGACGAAGCCAAGTCTCTCGGTGGCTTGATCATGGATAATTCCCTCGCCCCCGGCGAGTACCAGTTGCCCGAAGACTTCGACCCGCAAGGCGACTAGTCGTTATTTTTCACCAACCAAAACGGGGGCCTTCGGGCCCCCGTTTTTTTTTGTGAAGCGATTGACCGGTCCGCCGGGCAGATTATCCAGGTTGCAGGCGCCAGGTCTCAGGAAACTCACCGCACTGCGCGATTTGAGACCTGATGCCTGGGACCTGAGGCCCAAAGCCTGGCCAGCAGGTAGTTCGAACTTTCGAAGTTTTCTGCCGATCAGTGTCTAATAACCTCGTCCGCGGTCAACCAGATCCACCAACGGCTCTCCGGCTTGCAGCCGCCGCCAATTCTCCGCAATGCACTTTGCAGCGCCTTGCGGGTCGGTCAGGGCCGCTACATGAGGGGTGATGGTCAGGGCGGGGTGTTTCCAGAAGGGGTGGTTTGCAGGTAGGGGTTCTTCTCGAAAAACGTCGAGCACAGCGTGTCCAGGACGACCTTTCGCCAGGGCGGCGATCAGATCGT
>CBDTUG010000065.1:0-7160 GCA_965363555.1 uncultured Thermoanaerobaculia bacterium | reverse complement strand
GTCCGTCACTCGTGACGACATCGACTGGGCAGTCGAACGGCTCAATAAGGTATTGACCACACTCTAGCCCGTTCCCTTCCGGGGTTTCCGGATGGGAACTAGCCCGCACTTCTCATCGGTTTTCATTGTTGGGGAGGGGTTGATCCCCTCCCCTTTTCAGAACGATCAATGCCTGGGTGCTGCAACGCGGGCCCAGCGGCGTACATGGCTTCCATTTTTGTGCCTCTTCGTGCCTTTTTGTGGCTATTTTCTGAGTTTTGCATGCGGCTCAGCCGATAGCTGCTATATCCTGCTCCCATGGTGAAGAAAGGTTCCCTGACTGTCCGGCACTTGGTAGTGACGGTGTTGGTGGTGTTGCTGGTCAATGCCCAGTTGACATGGTGGATCATCTTTGTCCTTCGGGAAAACCGGGTCCGCCTCGGTCTGGAAAGGGACGCCATCCAGGCTCAGTGCCGGATGGAGGTCGATCGCATCGACGGCGATCTGGCTAAGGCACATCGGGCGCTGGATGCGGCGGTCGCCAATGGATTCCACCCGGACTCACCACTGCCCGCGCTCTTTTCGGATTGGCGGGTGGAAGCATCGGTCGAACACTGTGGTGCACCACTCCTGGAAAACGGCACCGTCGTTCTCACATCTCCGGCGCCCGAGCTCGGTCGATGTGTGCTGGCCCGGACGACCGAGCACTGGACACAACAACTTCTCACCCTTCACGGGAATCTGGAATTTCGAACCTTCCCGTCGGAACTCAACACGACCCAACGACCAGCGATCGCTTTGGAGCCACCCTTTGATTTCCAGGCAATCTCTCCCACGGTGGAGGTCTGGGATGCAATCCTCAAGGGCTACCGCGGTCGAATCGTGATGATGGTCTCAGAGGGCACCTTTTTCGCCTTGATGCTTTTCATTCTGGTTGCCCTCTTGTGGCGAACCCTCCGCCGTGAGGTCGCTCTCGAACACCAGCACCGCAACTTCCTCTCGGCGGTGACCCACGAACTCAAGTCGCCACTGGCCTCCATGCGCCTGTCCCTGGAAACCGTACTCCGAGGCCGCTCCGACCCCGGCGCCAGCGTTCGTTTCTTAGAAAATGCCCTCCAGGATACCGAGAGACTGCAGAGCCTGGTTGAAAAAATCCTCGAGGTCACACGATTCGCCAGGGAAGGCAGCAACCTCAACATGGTTGAGTCCTGCCTGAGCGAAATTGTCGAGGTTGCGGTTGACCGCTTCACCCGCAGAACAACGGCGACGGGGGCCAACCTGGTTTCAGAGATCCAAAGCGGCATCTGGTCTGAGATCGATGAGGAAGCTATCGCCATCGTCATCTCTAATCTTTTAGAAAACGCACTCAAATACGGAGGAACCATCCCCCGGATCGACGTCAAACTCACTCAGGGCAACGGCAGTGCAGAGTTGGAAATCAGCGACAATGGGCAGGGCATCGCACCTAACGACATCCCTCTGGTATTCGAGAGGTTTTGGCGGGCCGGGGACGAGATGACCCGGACAACCCAGGGCACAGGATTGGGATTGTTCCTGGTGCAGCAGATCGTCAAGGGTCATGGTGGCGAGGTCATGGTCGCAAATACAGGCCCCGGCGGCACGACCTTCCGCGTTATCCTTCCAGGGGCGACTATGGTTGAGGAGGCATGATGAAGAATCACATTCTGATCGTCGAAGATGAAGAACATCTGGCCGAGGCGTTGGCGCACAATCTGGAGTTTGAGGGATACGCCACCACGACGGCCTTCGATGGAGAACAGGGCCTCCGGCTCGCACAGTCAATCCATTTTGACCTGATCGTGCTGGACATCATGATGCCCAAGTTGGACGGCCTCGAGGTCTGCCGGCGGGTTCGGGCTACCGGGTCCCGGGTGCCCATCCTCTTTTTGACAGCCAAGGATTCCGATGCAGATCGATTACTGGGTCTGAAACTCGGGGCCGACGACTACATGACCAAGCCCTTCCTCCTTGAGGAATTGATCCTCCGCATCCAGGGCATCTTCCGTCGCCAGGAGTGGTACCGCTCAAAGCCCGAAGAACAGGAGACCTACCGTTTCGGTGACAACGAAGTCAATTTCCTGACCTACCAGGCCACGTCCAGGGGTAAAACGTTCTCCCTGACAGAGAAGGAGTGCATGCTGGTCAAATTGCTGGCCGAACGGAAAAATCAGGTTGTCTCTCGCGAGGAAATCCTGGAGCGGGTCTGGGGCTACCGATTCTCGACGTCGTCCAGGACCATCGATAATTTCATTGTTCGGCTTCGCAAGTACTTTGAGGACGACCCCAAGAATCCCCGCTTCATTCAATCGGTGCGTGGGGTTGGTTATCGGTTTGCGGCTGATTCGTGATTGTTCCTTTTCTTCAGGCACTCTTTGTTGTTGTCCTTTTGGGCAACATGGTCGCCTTTGCAGGGGTTGACCCGATCTCCCGTCTGGTGACCGCCGGCATCACGTTGTTCTTTGCCGTTCAGCTTCGCCACCTTCCCGCCTTGTCCCGCTCTCAAAAGGTGGCTCTTGGGGGCCTCGCGGCCTTGGTGGCCCTGCAACTCCTGCCCCTGCCACATGTGATTCGCGCCATGCTCCAGCCAGGATTTGCGGAGGTCTCGGCACCCGGGTGGGCGCCTTTATCCCTGGCGCCGTGGGCTACCGTTCAGATGGCCTCGTCACTGGTGATCGCCGGTCTGATCGCGGCACAGGCCGCCCGAATGGCCCAAACACGAAGTGGTCTTCCTTTTCTTCTGATGACGATCGCCGCAACGGGGGTCATGGCAGCATTGCTCGGGCTGCTCGCCGAAGGCGGTGATGGAACCAAGGTTCTCTTTGTTCGCGACAATATCTTTGGCGGCGGGGTCTATGGGCCTTTCGTCAACCGCAACCATTTCGCTCAGGCGATGGAGTTGACGATTCCGGCGGCGATAGCCCTTCTGGCCGTCGCCATTCGCCGTTTGCCCGAACAGGGTCTCGCTCGCCAAAAGGCCGTCGTCTCGGCCCTGGCCTCAAGCACGGCTGTCGCGGTCTGCCTGGCGGCCCTGATCCGAACATCCTCGCGAGGCGGCATCCTGTTCATGAGCATGGCACTGGTCATCACCGCACCATGGTGGCGACGGATGAAACACCAGGGCCGAAGATGGCCCGCATTGGCCGTTTTGGCGCTCCTTGTCGTAGTCATCGCCTCGCTGTCGTGGGCCCGCCTTCCGGACATCCAGGAACGCGCAGCTGAATTGGTCGCAATTGAAGGTCTCGAGGGCAACACCCGGGTCGACCTCTGGCGAGGCACTGTGGCCTCATGGAAACGTTCGCCGATCGTGGGCTCAGGACTGGGCACCTACCGCTACGTCATCGGAATGGACAAACCCGCCTCGGGAACGGCCGTCCTGGAACAGGCCCACAACGACTGGCTTGAGTGGGGCGCCACGAGTGGCCTCGTCGGCATGGTGCTGCTGGGCGCCTTGATCTTCGGACTCATACGAGCACTGAAGCCAGGGCATGTGCGTACGCTCAGGTCGGAACTCCGATACGCCTTGGCCGGCGCAACGTTGGCGATTGCGGCCACAATGATGCATGAAATGATCGGATTCGGCCTTCAAACACCGGTCAACCGCTACCTGTTGGCGGCCTGGATTGGATTGGCCCTCGGACTTTGGGAAAGATCGTCGGGCCGAAAACAACGAAGCAAGAAGGAACCATCGTGACCTCCCAGTCACCAGACTCGTCCTTGCCACGTCTTCAATTGCAGGACCACATCAAGGCCATGCGGCGATCAGCATTGGTCCTCGGCGGGCTCTTGCTGCCCACCGCAGTAGGCGCCTTCTTCTTGCCGCGTCTGGCCAATGACCTGGTCAATCCGATGGGCGCCACGCTGATCGGGGCAGCTGCGGCGCTGTGGATCGCCTTCAGTGCCAACCGTGACGCCCGAACCCGGGTGGATCGAGTCAAACGAGCATTTGCTGTGCACGGACAATTCGACCGCCTTTTCCGGGACCATCATCGCGCGTATCTGGTGGTCCTGCTCAGACTCCTGGCAGTCGCTGCGTGTGGCATTGTCGTCACTGTGTGGGGAGCAGGCCCCAGGCTGGGATTGGCCTTTTTTATCCTGGCGGCCATCCTGATGGCCATGGCCTGGCCAACAGACCACAAGACTCGGCTGCTGATCCGGAGGGCTCAAGCCCTTCGGCCTAAGGACGACCGCCTCCAAGTACAAACCCGCTGAAACCCCAGGCGTTTCCGTCCGTAATCCCCTGTGAGAACCTGATGGTTCTCTGCTGTTCGTGTGCTAGCGGGAGGCTTCATGACCCGGAATACCATATTTATCCTGATTGCCGTGGCCGCCATCGTTGCAGGGGCGGGAATTCTGGCACTACCACAAGGTTCGGAGTGGACGACCGACTCCAAAGAGGCGTTGGCCGAGTTCGAAGCTTCAATGGAAGCCAGCCAGAAACTCTACCACCAGGACGCCCGAGTTCATCTCGAGCGGGCACTGGAACTGGATCCGGATTTCGTCGTTGCCAAGGTCAGCATGGCCGAAATCTGTCGCTGGGAGGATGAGGAACGCGCAACCACGTTGATGTCGGAAGTTGATACTGCCGATGTCAGCCGGCTGACACCTCGCGAACAATTCATGGTCCTACGCGCCCAACTGTTGAGCGATCTCCGGTTCGAAGAAGCCCAGAGTCAAATGGCTGCTTATCTCGAGCAGTATCCCGATGACCCCTACGTGCTCCATATCAAGGCACTCGGGACCTGGCAGCGGGGTGAGCTAATCGAGGCCGAGCGCCTCAACAAGCGACTGCTCGAAATCAGTCCCAACTGGGTCATCGCCTACAACCAACTGGGCTACATCACCATGATGCAAGGACGTTTCGCCGAAGCCGAAGAGTATTTCACCTCATACCGCTTCATCGCCCCGGACCAGGCCAATCCCCACGATTCCCTGGGAGAGTTGTTCATCGTGCTCGGCCGATACGACGAGGCAAGAGAGAGTTTTGAGCAGGCGTTGGTCAACAAGCCGGATTTCATCGTAGCCTTCGAGCACCTCGCAATGGTCGATGCCCTGAGAGAAGACTGGGACGGCGCCGAACGGGAGATTGAACGCGCACTGCAAGTGGAGGGGATGTCTGATGAAATGGCAAACCATTTCCGGTGCGGCATCGATTTCTGGCACCTGGCCACCGACCGCGAATGGGCCAAGATCATCAAGCTTGCAGAGGGCGATTGCCCCCCAGAGAAGCTCTCCGACATCGGCGTCACGATCCAGGTCCACCACGCGACCTGCCGCCTGGGACAATGGGACACAGCTCTGGAAATCGAGAGCAAGGTTAGAGAGTTGATCGAAAAGAGCGATGAGGAAAAGAAATCAAGCTTCAGAGAACTGCTCGAGCCGATGGCCCACCATATGACCGGGGCCCGACTATCCATGCAAGGTGACTTCGAGGGCGCAATCAAGGAGCTGAAGCTGGCCGACGAAAATCTGACCTACGTCAACGCCGGGATCGGGATTCTCAAACTGTCGAACCAGCTTGCCCTGGCCACAGTCCTGCGAAAGGCGGGACATGAAGCCAAAAGCCACGCGCTGATCGACAAGGTCAGGACCATCAACCCCGAGATCGTCGAGCGGTACGAAGAACGCGGCATGATGGTCAACGGGATGTAGGGCGGCGCGCATTGCCCGGAGGGCAATCACGGCAAAGCCGTGGAGGTCGCAAAGCGACCAGCGTAGGCTGGAATGCACGGCACTCCGTACCCCCACCAGCCTGATCAGGTCCATTCTCACCGGACCTGATATTCTCGGCCACGAATGAGTGAGCCTCTTCTTCACATGCGTGTCGCAGCCTGTACTTCGGACGGAAATTTGCGCATCGAACGCAGACCCGTTCCCTCACCAGGTCCCGGCGAGGTTGTCCTCAGGTTGGCGTGGTGCGGCTTCTGCGGAACAGACCTCTTCAAGCTGGACAACCAGACCCAGACGTCGGGAACCGTGCTCGGGCATGAACTGGTGGGGATCGTTCAGGAGACTGGAGACGGCGTCACAGCCCTCGAAGTAGGAGACCGCGTGGTGGCGCCTCACCACGTCGCATGCGGACAGTGTGGCCTGTGCCGCCGGGGCAGCCGAACCCTGTGCTCCGTTTTCAAAGAGAACCTGATGTCACCAGGCGGTTTTTCGGAGTTCGTCCTCCTTGGAAAGCGCGTGGTCAGCGAGGCGGCACGGATCATCCCCGACCATGTCTCCGATGAGTCGGCGGCCTTTTTGGAGCCGGCCGCCTGTGTCCTTCGAGGGATCGACAAAGCCGAGATCCGAGACCCGAAAGGCTGTGCCGTGGTCATCGGCGGCGGCAGTATGGGGCTCCTGCATCTGGTCGTCCTCCGAGCAGTTCACCCCGAGCTCTCGGTTATCGTTACAGATCCAATTGAGGAACGACGAGTTCTGGCCGAGCGTCTGGGCGCCACCAGCAGCTGCCCTCCGGATCAGCTCGAAACCACCGCCAAAGCCGTGACCGGCAACCTCGGAGCCGATGCAGTATTCGATACGGTGGGCGGCTCGGGAATCTTGGTATCGGCCATGGTTGTCCTTCGCGCCGGCGGAACCGTCGTACTTTTTGCACACGCCCTCGAAGGGGAGACGGCAGGATTCGAAATCAATCCATTTTTTAAGAACGAGCGCCGGGTGGTCGCCACATACTCCGGCAGTCTCGATGAGCAGGACCGGGTGGCGAACCTCATTTTCTCCGGCAGGTTGGATCCCCGACCCTTGGTTACGCACCGAATTCCTCTCGACCGGGCACAGGATGCCGTCGATCTCGCCCGGAGCCGGCAGGCGCTCAAGATCTTGATAGGCCCCCCGTCGAACGGAGCAGCGTGATGTCGACCCATCGGGTTCTCTATCTTCTTGGGCCGGAAAGTGTCGAATTGCGGCAGGAAGCCATCCCCGAGCCGGCAGCCGGCGAAGTTCTTCTGCGCCTGGAAGCCGCTACAACGTGTGGGACCGACCTCAAGGTCTGGCGCAGGGGAGGCCATCCAACCATGCTGTCCACGCCGTGCCCCTTCGGTCACGAAATGACGGGGACCCTGGCTGCAGTCGGATCGAATGTTTCCTCGTGGTGCGAGGGCGACGCCGTGGTCGTAGCCAACTCGGCCTCGTGTGGTCAGTGTCGCTTCTGCCTGGCC
>CBDTUG010000064.1:0-7163 GCA_965363555.1 uncultured Thermoanaerobaculia bacterium | reverse complement strand
CGTCCGGTTCTCAGGCCAGGGTGTCATCGTGCCTTCAACCAACGGTTTGAGTCTTCCGATTGAAATCACGGCCCTCAATGCTATCGAGGTCGAAGCCAGCCAGGTCTTCGAGGATAATCTGCCCCAATTCTTCCAGGTCAATTCACTCTCGGAGACCGACCAGTTGCGCCGGGTCGGCCGTGTCATTTGGAAGCAGCGCTTGGTCCTGGACCGAAATCCCGACGGTGGAGTGGGCCATCGTTACGCATTGGACCTCTCGCCGCTGGTGGCCCAGCACCCAGGCGGTCTCTACCGGCTGAAGATCCGCTTCACCCGGGGCGATATCGAATACCAGTGCGCGCAGGCCGTCAATTTCCCGACGCCCGCCTTGGATGAGACCTCCTCGGACGAGGAAGCATCGTCCTTCTGGGATCAATGGCAGGACCCCTCGGATTTCTCCTGGTCGGATTTGTACAACCACCGAAAAGACCCTTGCCACCCGGGCTTCTACAGGTCCTACTACGACCATGACATCGAAGTCGAGCAGAACGTCCTGCTGTCCAACCTCGGCCTGATCGCCAAGGAAGGTGATGATGGGGGAGTTTTTGTACTGGTCACCGATCTACGAACGGCCCTCCCGCTGTCCGGCGTCGAGGTCACCATCCTGGACTTCCAGCAACAGATCATCACCTCGGGGACGACCGGCCCCGAAGGCATGCTCCGCCTGGAAACGCAAGATAATGCCTTCCTCGTCGTGGCCCGCACGGGCCAACAGGTGGGTTATCTCAAACTGGACGACGGGCAGGCTCTCTCCTTCAGCCGCTTTGACGTCGGCGGAACCGAGATCCGTGAGGGCCTCAAGGGCTTTGTCTATGCCGAACGGGGCGTATGGCGCCCCGGCGACCAGATGCACCTGGGCTTTATCCTCTACGACCCGGAAGATCGAATCCCAGCCGACCATCCAGTGGTATTTGAACTTCGTAATCCCCTGGATCAACTGGTCCGACGGGAGACACAGAGAGCCACTGAAGGGCAGTTCTATATCTTTGAACCCCGAACCGATGAAAATGCCCCGACAGGTCAATGGCGGGTCACGGTCCGCTTGGGCGACACGATGTTTGAAAAATCACTCAAGGTGGCCATGGTCCGTCCCAACCGCCTCCGGATCGCCCTGGAAAGCGACCAGCCGGAGTTGAGGGCGCCTGACCTCCGCCTGCGAGGCCTGCTGGAAGCCGCCTGGCTGCATGGGGCGGAGGCCGGGGGACTCGAGGCCCGCATCGAGGCGCGGTTCAAGGCCTCCCAAACCCACTTCACGAGTCGGCCGGAATTCATCTTTGACGATCCCACACGAGACCTGGATACCGAGGAGAGCACAATCTTCGAGGGTGATCTTGATGACCACGGCCGAGTTCGCCTCAACGAAAAGCTGCCCATCGAGGCCGAGGCGCCAGGGAAGGTGACGGCCGTCCTGACCACGCGGGTCTTCGAGCGAGGCGGAGCGTTCTCGATCAACGAGACTGCCGTGCCGCTCTCGCCCTACGAACGGTATGTCGGACTGAGAACCGAGCCCGGCGACAAACAACGGGGCATGCTTTTGACCGACACCGATCACCGTGTGGATCTGGCGCTCCTGGACCAGGAGGGTCGCGCTGTGGAGGGCGACGTCAATATCAGCCTCTACAAGATCTCCTGGCGCTGGTGGTGGGAGAAAGGCGGCGACGAGGGCCTGGTGGACTTCGCCCAATCGTCTTCCCTCGAACCGGTTGTCTCTGAGACCGTGCATGTGGCGGGCGGTGAAGGTTCGTGGAACTTCTCCGTGGCCTACCCCGAGTGGGGACGATTCCTGCTGCTGGCCGAGGATGTCGCCGGTGGTCACCGGACAGGTAAAGTGATCTACATCGACTGGCCCGGTTGGGCCGGCAAGGCGCGCAAGGGCGCCGGAGATTCAGCCGAGGTCCTGTCGCTCTCCGCAGACCAAGGAAAGTATGTCGTCGGCGATCAGGTGCAGGTGACGATCCCGTCGGCGGCCCCTGGAAAAATCCTCATCAGCCTGGAAAAGGGCACAAAAATTCTCCGGTCGGAGTTGATCGATGCCCAGGCCGGGCGAACGCCCTATCACTTCACGGTGACGGAGGCGATGACACCCAACATCTACCTGGTCGCAAGCTTCATTCAACCTCATGAACATGCCGACAACGATCTACCCATCCGCATGTATGGGGTGCTGCCAATCACTGTCGACAACCCCGACAGCCGGCTGGAACCCGAGATCCAGGCGCCGGAGTCCTTCAAACCCGAGACGACCGGAAAGATCTCCGTCTCCGAGGCCCGAGGACGGCCTATGAGCTACACCCTGGCCATCGTTGACGAAGGGCTGCTGGGGCTGACAGGCTTTGTGACTCCAGATCCGTGGTTGACCTTCTACCGTCGGGAGGCCCTCGGTGTACGAACCTGGGATCTCTACGATCAGGTCGTCGGCGCCTGGGGCTCGGCCCTTGAGGCCCTGCTGGCGGTAGGCGGTGGCGAGAGCGGCCAGATCAAGCCGGGCAGCAAGAAGGAGCGACGATTCCCACCGATGGTGCGTTTCTTCGGTCCCTTCCACC
The DNA here is from genome assembly GCA_965363555.1 of uncultured Thermoanaerobaculia bacterium. Classification (GTDB taxonomy): domain Bacteria; phylum Acidobacteriota; class Thermoanaerobaculia; order Thermoanaerobaculales; family Sulfomarinibacteraceae; genus DAOWGJ01. The sequence continues at coordinate 4,581 of CBDTUG010000064.1, read as the reverse complement.
TCAAAGCCGGAAAAACGGCCACACACGAGATCGATGTGCCGCTCTACGTCGGTTCGGTCCGGGTGATGGTCGTCGCCGCACAGGGTTCAGCGTTCGGACGGGCCGGTAAGGACGTGCCCGTTCGAAAGGAATTGATGGTCCTGGGCTCGCTGCCCCGCCTGCTGGCGCCCGACGAAACGATCCAGTGGCCGATTTCGGTGTTTGTGATGGAGGGTGGCCCGTCGGAGGTGCACCTGACTGCCCAGACCGAAGGTCCGGTGAGGATCGACGGTCAATCCTCTCGGGATTTGGAATTTTCCGGCCCTGGCGAGCAACTGGTCACCTTCCCCGTCACCGTCGGCGAGGGTGAAGGCGCCGCTAAATTCACCGTCAACGCAAAGGGCGGCGGTGAGACCAGCCGGCATATCATCGATCTGGACGTCCGGCGTCCCGCCCGGCCGGTGACGACCGTCAATCGCCATCGGATGGCCCCAGGCGGGTCCTGGCACACGACGGTTGAGCTGCCCGAGCGGGAGGAAGGCCGCAGCGTCTCCCTGGAAGTCTCGCGGATCCCACCAATGGATCTGGGCCGAAGACTCGATGCGTTGATCCACTACCCCTACGGCTGTCTGGAGCAGACCGTCTCGTCGACCTTCCCGCAGCTCTACCTGGGCCGCGTCGTCGAACTCGGTCCCGATCAGCTAAAGGAAATTGAAAAGAACATCAGCGCTGCCCTGGAGAAACTCCGTCAATTCCAGTTGCCCAACGGGGGCCTGCAACTCTGGCCGGTTGCCTCAGGTGGTTTCTGGGCCTCCAATCCGCAGCGAGAGGCAGACCAGTGGGCGACCACCTACGCGGGGCATTTCCTTCTCGAAGCCAAGCGGGCCGGATACAGGGTCCCCTCCGAGGTGTTGCAAAACTGGGAGACGTACCAGCGTGAAACGGCACGGCAGTTCTCCTCCGACACGGATGCCGACATCATTCTCCAGGCCTACCGGTTGCAGATGCTGGCCTTGAGTGGCGCGGCCGAACTGGGCGCGATGAACCGTCTGCGGGAAACTCCACGCCTGCCCACCGTGGCACGCTGGGAGTTGGCGGCGGCTTATGCCCTTGCAGGACGCCCGGAAGCCGGGCAGAACCTCGTCGCCGGGGCCTCAACTGATTTCCCGCCGTATCGCGAGTTGGGCGGAAACTACGGCAGCGAGGTCAGGGATCAGGCTATCGTGCTGGATGCTTTGGGCTTCCTGGGCCAGGATGGACAAACGGCGGAGCTGGTTCAAGCTCTTTCCACCTCCCTCAGCAGTGATCGTCCCCTCTCCACACAGTCCGTTGCCTTCGCTCTGATGGCTATCTCCCGGACCATCGGGGAAGCGCAGATTCCCTGGGGCTTTGAGCTCAAACTCGAGGGAGACTCCCCAACACATATCGAGGGATCGAAGGCGGTGATTCAGCGTGACCTGCCCCAACGTTCCGCCAAGCTGGTCCTCGAAAACCCGTCGGAGGAGACTCTCTACGGGACCTTGTACATGCGAGGCATCCCGGCTCGTAACGAAGAACAGGAAGTTTCTCAAGGAATGAACCTGGAGATTCTGTTCGAAGATGGCGAGGGGGAGAGCCTCGATCCCGGAAAACTGGATCAGGGCATGGACTTCGACTACGTGGTCGAACTGACGAATCCTGAAGGCAGCCGACGCCTTGAAAACCTGGCCCTGACGATTCCGGTTGCCGAAGGCTGGGAAATCCGGTCGGTCGACGTCCAGGAGGTCGCCCTGGACCACCAGGACATCAGAGACGCCCATGTGGATCTTTTCTTTGACCTGGCCTCCGGGGAGTCGCTGACCGCCACGATTGCGGTGACCGCGGCCTTCAAGGGCCGTTTCTACCTGCCCATGGTCACAGCCGAAGCCATGTACGATCCCTCAATCGCCGCCAGGGCGCCGGGCCGATGGGTCGAGGTGGGGGGGCAGTGAGATCAGCTCGGGCGCTTGCAAAATTCGAGTGCAACGCCACAAAGAGGGGAAAATAGCCACAAAAAGGCACAAAAAGGCACGAAGAGAGAGACAATGAGAGCAATGAGAACTTCTAATAAAACCCTTCAATAAAGATGTAAGAGATGCCCTCTTTCTTTTTTTGTGCTTTTTCGTGCCTTTTTGTGGCTGCTCTTCTTGTGATTTGTTGCAAGAGGCTCAGCTCTCAGCCCACGCCGCCCATTCCCCGAGCCCGTCATCCGTTGGCCTGGGCCAACGCGCTCGTTGGGCTCGGGGTAACCCATAGATTGTTTCGAGTTCCCGCACGGCAACCGAGACGGCCGCCGCCACAAAAGGAATTTCATTGTGACGGCGGGCGTCTCGCCCGCTGCAATCTTGTAAGCAACGCCAACTGGTCGGGCGCGCTTCCGGTTTCGGCTTAATCGTGACCACTGTCCGAAAGCTCTCTTTCCGAGTGTTGGGCGGCCTGATTCTGGTCTTTCTGCTATTCGTGATTTTTGTTCCGGTGGTGGAATTCTCAGACCCCTTAGGCACCGCCATCCTGGACCGAACGGGCAGGCTCCTGGGGGCGGTGACAGCGTCGGACGAACAGTGGCGTTTCGGCGCACCTGAGGAGATTCCCGACAAATTCCGCCACGCCCTGCTCGAATTCGAGGACCACCGCTTCGACCACCACCCCGGCGTCGATCCTCTTGCCTTGGCCCGGGCCACCTGGCAGGATCTCAAGGCAGGGGCGATCGTCAGCGGAGGATCGACCATTACGATGCAGGTCGTGCGCCTCTCCCGCCACGGCCGGGCCCGAACAGTGCGAGAAAAGGCCATCGAGTGCCTGCTGGCCCTGCGCCTGGAACTCTCCCTCTCCAAGGATCAGATCCTCGGGCTGTACGCGGGCTATGCCCCCTTCGGCGGAAACACCGTCGGCCTCGAAGCGGCCGCATGGCGTTACTTCGAACGCAGTGCACAAGATCTCTCCTGGTCCGAGGCTGTCACCCTGGCCGTGCTGCCGAACGCTCCGGCCCTGATCCACCCGGGCCGGAACAACGAAAGATTACTCGTCCGGCGCAACGCCCTCTTGCAGCGCTTACACCGACGAGGCCTTCTGGATGCGATGGCCCTCGAGTTGGCTCAGGCCGAACCCCTTCCGCCCCCTCCGCGGCCGATGCCCCGTCTGGCGCCACATCTCCTGGACCGGGCCCGACGGGAGTTCCCGAATGGAGGCATCACCGGGACCAGTCTGGACCTGGAGACCCAACAACGGATTTCAGAGACCCTCGAACGCCACCATCAGGTCCTGGAGGGGAACCACATCGATCACCTGGCCGCCTTGGTGGCTCGGACCGGCTCCGGCGAGGTCCTGGCCTACGTCGGCAACGTTGGCGAGCCCGGCCATGAAGGCGCCCAGGTCGACATCATCACCGCCCCGCGATCTTCGGGCAGTATCCTCAAACCCTTTCTCTTCGCCGCTATGCTCTCCGATGGGGAAATTCTGCCCGATGAATTGGTTGCAGATATTCCGACAAGGATTGCCGGCTTTGCGCCCCGAAATTTCGATCAGCGCTTCTCGGGCGCCGTGCCCGCATCGCAGGCCTTGAGCCGTTCCCTCAACGTGCCGGCCGTGCGAATGCTCCGTTCACACGGCATCGGCCGTTTTGCCGATCTACTCAAGACCCTGGGGCTCGGAACACTCTTCCGTCCGGCTGATGCTTACGGACTCTCCCTGATCCTGGGGGGCGCCGAAGTCACACTCTGGGAAATGACGGCTCTCTACGCGGGCCTGGGACGCACGGTGAAGAGCTTCTTTGACCCAAATCAATGGGAGCCAGACTTCCGGCCCCTCAGTTGGCAGAATGACGCACACGAGAGAGGAAAACCCTCGCCCTTTGACGCCGGGGTCGCTTTCACAACCCTGCAGACCCTCCTGGAAGTGTCTCGACCGGGTTTGGACTCGTCCTGGAAGACCTTTGCCTCATCCCGGCGGGTCGCCTGGAAGACCGGCACGAGTTACGGCTTCCGGGACGCATGGGCCATCGGTGTGACACCGGAATTCGTCGTCGGCGTCTGGGCCGGGAACGCAGACGGCGAAGGCCGGCCGGGGTTGACCGGCCACTCCGCAGCGGCCCCGGTTCTGTTCTCGATCTTCGATCTGCTTCCCTCGGGCCCCTTTTTCGAGGAACCCGAAACCGAAATGCGGGAACTCGAGATCTGTGCCCACAGCGGACTGCGGGCCGGCCGAGACTGCGGGCAGACCCGGATCGCAACGGTTCCGGCCTCATGCCTTCCCGGCCGAATCTGTCCCTACTGTCGCATCCTGCATCTCGACTCCGGCGGCCGTTTCAGAGTGGATGGGGGATGCGAAGAACTCTCGCGAATGATCCACCGATCATTCTTTATCCTTCCCCCGGCGATGGCCGCTGAATACGCACGCAGGCATCCCGATTATCGCCCCACTCCACCCTGGCGCTCAGATTGCCGCCCGGAGGTCGAAGGAGACCTTATCAGCTGCCTCTATCCCACCCATGGCGCCGAAATTTATGTACCCCTGGAACTTGACGGCAGACGAGGTCGCTTCGTCGCCGAGGCGGCCCATGCCGACCCTCAAGGTACGATCTTCTGG
>CBDTUG010000063.1:0-7185 GCA_965363555.1 uncultured Thermoanaerobaculia bacterium | reverse complement strand
CGCATCCTGGACTTTGCCCGGAGAGAATTGGGTGACACAGGGGTGGTGAATTAGGAACTGTCAGCTGTCAGTTCAGCCTTGAAAAAAGCCTGGGTCACTCGGGCGGGGGCACCCGCCCCAACGGTTTTCGTTGTAGGGGAGGGGTTTACTCCCTCCCCCTCCCCAATTGGTTCTCCGCTGGGGTTATCAACGAAACGCAACCAACATCACGCTTTGGTTGCGTGAAAGTTCGTCGAGACTGTGATCAATCCGATAGACCTGGGCGATTTCTCCCGAAATTTGAGGGGGCTCGTAGCCCAGCCAAAAGCCCGATACCGCCTCGGACGCGACTCCGAATCGTCTCAGCTCCGCCTTGACGGACTCGACACGCCGAGCCGACAGCGTTCGGTTGAATTCCCGGTTTCCGGTGCGGGACCCTCGACCAATCAGAAGGAACTGCGCACCTCGACTGACAGCGGAATCGACGAATCGCTCCATCGATCGAAGATCATCAGCAGCCAGGTCAGCCGAGCCGGTTCCAAAGGTCAGCAAAACATGAGGGTGGGTCGCCACCTGCCGAACGTGTTCGTACAACAGACCCTGAACCACCGGGTTGCAGATCTTCGTACAACTGGCGACGTGGTCATACCACTCGGACCGGCTGACCTTGCCCGCCTCGAGGTCCTTCGCCTGGCGTTTCAGGTGTTTTTCTACGTTGTCGTATCCGACCCCGGCGATCGCCGTCGACAACCACCTTTTTCGGTGTGATGTATTCAGTAAGGGGTTGGCCTCACCCGTCAGGGGGTTGGCGCCGAAAATCGATTCGACCTTCTCTTCCCCCTTCAGATCGCCGTGGAAATCAATCGAGTCGAGATCTTCATGAATTGACTCCATCAGTACTTCATCGACTTCAGAATCGCTTTCGGCCCCGAAAAGGGAACCTTCGAGATCCGCGAACAGGTCTTCCGTCCTGGGATCAATATTCCCAGAAGGAACCCCATCATCTGCGGCCAACATCGACGATCCCCCGAGGGCCAGAACAACCATAATCAGAACGACAACTCTTGCGCGCATCAAACACCTCCCAAGTGGAATCGGGCTTCTTTCAGCCGCTGGGATTCCGGAAACAGGCGGAGGCCCTCGTCGAGGGTTCTCATTGCCTTCTCGTCTTTGCCGGCTGACGCCTGCGCCAACGATAATTTGTAATACAGCCGTTCCTCGGCCCGAGAGGCCAAAGCACGCTCAAAAAGGCCCGAGGCCTGATCGCTAAATCCCTGCTGAAGACGAATGGTGCCCAGAGCATCGAGGGCCGGGGTCGGATCGCTCAACCGATCGTCCGCCAACATCAACTCCAGTTTCTCCGCAGCTTCATCCAGACGTCCCTCGGACAAGAGTTCTCCAACAAACGCCATGGGGCCATCGACCGACCGCGTTTCGGTCCGAACGGGAGTTCCGTCCGAACCCGGGCCTCCCGATCGACCGACCATGACCCAACCCAACCCGGCGGCCAGAATCACAGCAGCCGCTACCGATGAGGACAGGAACACGCCACGGCTCTTGGACGGTCGACGGGCATGCAGGTCCTGAACGACCGGCGGGAGATCTTCGGCGACAGTTGCCTGTGAGACTTCCTTCGGAGGATCCTGCTCCGGCCTGAGAAGCCTGGCCCTGTCACTCCCGCCCGGCGCCCCGGTGGAAGCCGCACCGAACACCCGACCGAGAGCCTCCATCATTTCGATGAGGTCCGGGAATCGATCTCTGGGATCGTGCTCTGTCGACCGGCTGATGACGCCCTCAAGACCAGGGATCGGCTCTGCGGACATCGCCAGCCGTCGGATCATCGCACCCAACAGGTACTGGTCGGTCCCCTCTGTCGCAGTGCCGCTTCTGAGAAGATCCGGGGGCATCGGGTCCAGAGTGACTCGCCGATCAACGGTCAGACCGAAGCCGGTCAGTTCCGGTGTGCCGGCATCATCGACCATGATCAGGTCCTCATGAATCTGACGGTGCAGAACTCCAGCATCGTGCGCAACGGCCAAGGCTTCGACAACAGGAAGGATCCATCGACCCATCTCCCCAGCCCCGACCAGCTCGCCCTCTTCAATCAACGTTGACAAGCGACGGCCCTGGGCCTGTTGCAGGACCATCACCAGATGTTCGCCTTCTTCGCCGATTTCGAGGATCGTTGGGAGTTGCGGGTGGGGCAGGCGGGTCAACGTGGAGATTTCGTCTACGTGCCGAGCCCACCCGTTGCGACCACCTCCGATTGCGGAGAGCGGAATCTTCTTGACCAACACCGGGACGTCAGAAAGCCGGTCACGCCCCGTCCAGACGTGTCCAAGCGGCGCCTTGCCGATGTCATTTTCAATCTCGTAGTGTGTAACCATCGCTGTCGTCCCCCATCAATTCGTACTGTCGGCTCCTATGCCAACGTCGGATTGACGGTTACAGGGGGAGGCTGCAGGAAGGGGCAAAAGGTCGAAGGGGTCAGGGCAACACCCTGATTTCAAGAGCACCTCTCTCCGACGGGGCGTGCCGTTCACAGCTTCTTCCCGGCCAGAGAAATGCTACCCCTCCTGAAATGGGCCGAGCGGGAGGGCCGCCAGGCGCTCCCGAAGGCCGGAGTTGGGAATCACTATCGCCAGCTCGGTGGCGATTGATTCAGTCTTCCGGCGTTTCAGCTTTCAGCCGAGACCTGATAGCAAACAGTTAAATGCATTTAAACGTTCGCCCACGCTGGTCGCTTCGCGACCTCCACGGCTTCGCCGTGATAGCCCTCCGGGCGATGCGCGATGTCCCTATCTCCCAACCTGCCACAGGGTGCGCATCAGGATCTTGAGATCCAGGGTGAAACTCCAATTCTGGATGTAGTAGATATCGTGAATCACCCTCTGGCGGATCGAGGTATCACCCCGAAGGCCGTTGACCTGGGCCCAGCCGGTCAACCCGGCTCGCACTCGATGTCGTGTATTGTATTCGGGATATCGAGCCCTGAATCGGTCGACGAATTCCGGCTGTTCCGGCCTGGGGCCCACCAGCGACATATCGCCTTTCAAGACGTTGTAGAGCTGCGGAAGTTCATCAAAATTGGTCCGCCTCAAGAAGGCCCCGATTGGCGTTACCCGATCATCGTCTGTCCGGGTCCACGTACGGTCGTCTTCGGCCGTGATCCGCATCGATCGGAATTTGTAGAGTTTGAAAGATCTTCCATCCAGTCCTGTCCGCACCTGCGAGAAAAAGGCCGGACCACCGTCGATACGTTTGATGCGCCATGCCACCCAGGGGAAGAAAGGGGCCGTCACCAAAAGCAGCGCCATGGAGCCGACGATGTCGAACAGCCTCTTGGCAATCTGATGCCGGCCCTGCAGTGGGATCTGGGTCAGATCGATCATGGGTATGCCGTCCAACTCTTCAACGCCGCCGGTGGCGACGAAGAAATGGAGCAGGTCCGGTACCACCTTGACGTCGACAAGGAGCTGTCCCGCGGTTCGAATCAGGTGATTGGTCCGGTGGTGGGCCGAGTTAGGCAGGGCAAGGATCACCTGGTCAACCCTGTGTGATCGTACGATCTCCTCGAGTTCCACAGTCAAACCGAGGACCGGAACACCGTGAAAGCCCTTGTCTTTCAGACCGGGATCGTCATCGATATAACCGACGACCCTGAACCCGTATTCACGGTGCTCCTGAAGACCGTCCACCACTTTCCGCCCAAGCTCACCAGCGCCGACGACCAGCACCGACCGAAGGTTTCGGCCGGACCGGCGGATGCGGCCCAACAGGCTCGAGATCATCCACCTGAAAAAGACCACCAGAACGAGATTGAACACCCCGAAGACGAGCAAGAAGATCCGGGAGTAGGTGAAATCCGACGGACGGTAGAAACTGGCGCCGGCGACCAGCAATGCCGTCGCGAACATCACCGCGGTCACGAGCCGAATCACCTCGTCGGTACGCGAACGAATACGCCGTCGCTGGTAGAGACCCTGAAAGTAGAAAACTGTAGGCCAGATGACCAGCGCCATGGGCGCCAGGATCAGATAATGCTCCCAGTCGGGCACACCCTTGGTGATCTCCACGATTTCGAGACGGAAGCGCAACCAATAGGCCAACGGTAAGGTCAAACCAGTGGCCACGAGGTCCCCGAATAGGTGCAACGCCACCTGAATTTGCCGACGACGCTCGATCATCGCCGGTCCATTCCGAAGCCCAGACGGTCCAGGAGAAAGCGGAAACGAACAAGAAACTGCTCACGTGAAAAGACCTGGGCCCTCCGGTTCAACTGGTTGATGTCCCATTCCCGGTCTAGAACCCTGCTGGTCGCGGCCGCAAGAGCCTCGACCGTCGGTTGATCGGCCAGGTCGCCCTCCAGGCCCACCCGGACAGTATCGGAAGTCCCGCTGGCCTTAAGCCCGGCCACCGGTGTGCCGCACGCCAGAGCCTCAACTGTGACCATACCGAAATCCTCGACGTTTGGAACCAGCAGGGCTGCGGCCGACCGGTAGGCATTGCGAAGTTCTTCCCGCGTGACCCGGCCCAAGAATCGAACGTCAGGACCGGCCATCCGCTCCAGACGGCGCTGCATGGGACCGGTTCCGATGATGTCGATTTGTTTGCCCAATGCTCGAGCCACTTTGATCGCGACCTCCACTCTCTTGTACGGAACCAAAGCCCCAACCGTCAGCAGCCGCCCATTTTTTTCCCCACCAGGCGAGAAAAATTCGGTGTCGACCGGTGGAGGAATGACCTCGGCGTCACGGTGCCAATAGTGCTGAATCCGCCACCGCACCAGGCGCGAGTTGGCCACAAGCCGGTCGACCCTGGTCGCCGAGACCATGTCCCACTGCCGAATATTGGCCAGGACCCCCTGTACAACCGGCAGCACGGGACGAGGTATACCCTCGAGGTAGATTCCCCGCTGGTCCCAGGCGTACCGGACCGGCGTATGGATATAGCTGAGATGAAAGGCGCCCGGCGGTGGAATGACACCCTTTGCAACGCAGTGTGATGTCGAGATCACCAGATCGGTATCGGGAAAGGTAAAACTCTCGATCGCGGAGGGCATGAACGGCAGAAGGTAACGCCATTTCTTGCCGCCAAATGACACCGACTGCAACCAGGATGTCTTGATCTCCCGACGCTCCAGATCAGGAATTGTCGATCCCGGCCGGTGAACCAGCGTGTAGATCGGTGCGTCAGGGAAGAGTGCGGCAATTTCTGCAAGAACCCATTCACCACCGCGCATTCCGGTCAGCCAGTCATGTACCAGCGCGACCCTCATCAAGACCTCCCCACCGCCGCCGCCTCGGCCAATGCTTTCCGATATACTGCCATGGTACCTTCTACCGTCTTCTCCCAGCTCATTTTTCCGGCCCGGGCCCTGCCCGACTCGATCATTCGTCTCCGTAGCGGATCGTCGACCAATACTCTCTCAATCGCCCGAGCAACCTCCTGGACATCCAATGGGTTGACCAATCTAGCCACACCCTCGCCCAGTTCCTGCATTGCACCGCCATTGGAGGTGATCACAGGCAGACCTACATGCATGCCCTCGAGAATCGGAAGCCCGAACCCTTCATAGAGGGCGATGTGGAGCAGGACCGCCGAAAGGTGATAGAGCCTCGCCAAGTCAGCAGTGCTGACCCGCCCAACGAACCGAACACGATCGCCGATACCTAATCCCACCGCCTTGCGCGCCAAGCGGCCATCCGGCTTGACGCCCCCGGCAAACACCAACTGTCCCGGGATTCCAAAATTTCTAATTCCCAAATGGTAGGCCCTCAGGACCGTGTCGAGGTTCTTGTGAGGCTTGTCGTTGGCAACCACCAGGATCAACGGAGGACGCAGCCCCATCCGCTGCTTGAGTTCCTCGAGTTCTTCGGCCGGAGGCCGATTCTCGAGTTTAGGGTCAACGCCATTGGCGATCACATCGATCTTTGAGGGGTCGGCGCCGAAGACCTTGATCAGGTCACGCCGAGAGCTGAGCGAAGGTGTAATCACCCGTCGGGCCCGGCGAAGTGTGGCCCTCATGACCAGCCGGAGGTAGGTCAGCGCAAGGTGAGTCCTTCGTTGCGGAGGATAGTAGAGCTGGATAACGTCGTGAACTGTCGCCACCACCGGACGCCGAATGGCAAAAGGTACTACATAGTGTGGAACGTGGAGAATATCGATCTTCTCCCGCCAAAGAACACCAGGCACACGATAGTGCTCAGCGAGGGAGTACTCCTTGGCGGACACCGGGATGATCTTGGCCTCCGGCGCCATACCAGCGACACGGTCTTCATGCCCCGCCTGGGCCAACACGGTCAGGATGACATCCGGCCGGGAAGCAAATCCTCTCAGCAGGCTGCCGACATACGTCCCAATTCCGTAGTCGGTCAGCTTTCGGGCATCAAGCCCAACGGCGAGGCCGGCTGACTTCATGGCGGACATCTTACAGTCCCTTCAGACTCTTCGCGACTGATTCAGCGACACAGCGATTTCAGTTTCAGCCGGAGTACAGCAGATGGATTCGACCAGGGTGGATGAAATCCTGATCATCCAGACGCCGTCCCAGGTCGATAATGCCTTCGATCGGACCGTGGAACCGACCTTGGCCGGTCAAAACATATTCATGAACCGGCGAGTACATCTCGGAGCCCTTGGCCCCGGAGTCAATCGTCTCACCAACCTCATACCCTTCAACAACCACATCCTGAGGCAGTTCGGTTTCGACGACCTTTCGGATGGCGACCCCGTCTGACCGAGAGAAACACTTGAACTCAAAATCGAGTTCGCCATGATCGATGACACGACTGCTTTCAACTCGGATATCGACCAGGGTAGCGGCCTCGATGGCTTCGGCCAACGGGTCAAAGAAATCCGAAGGAACCACCACATGTATCGAGCCGTGGGCCCTGGAAACAAGGCTTCCGAAAAAGCCGTCTGTCTTGATATTTTCCCGGGCCGTGGAATAGACCCGCTGCTCACCGGAGGCAAGACGAAATCCCTCGATGAAGGCCTTGACCTCATCGGCCGAACCGTGCAATTCAAGGTGGACAAAAGTCTCGTTATCCATCACAACCTCCCAGGCATCAATAATAGAGAAACGATACCAGCACGAAAACCGGTACCAAGAACAACATCGACCAGCGGAACAAATAGCCGAAGAAGCTCGGCATCTCGATACCACTTTCTTCCGCAATCGATTTGACCATGAAATTGGGGGCA
>CBDTUG010000062.1:0-7186 GCA_965363555.1 uncultured Thermoanaerobaculia bacterium | reverse complement strand
ATCGTTCGTCTGGTTATCAACGACTGAGGCGAGCGCCACGATCACTTCTCCGGATTCCAGCGTAACTCGGGCAAAGGCATGATCGAGGTCGGTCAGACCCGCCACCGCAAAGAACGGCCGTACCTCGAGATGCCATGCGCCTGCGGCCAGTTCGACGGAATAGTCTGCGACCTTGTCGCCGGCGCCGGTAAGGAGTTCAACGCGTACGGTGGCTTCAGAGCTTGAGAGGTTTGTAAATCCGATGTTTGTCCGGAAATCGTCGTTTTCGGTCAGGCCCAGGAGGTAGCCGGTTTCAGAGAGGCGCAAGGCAGCCTCAGGACTCACCCCCGGATGGCTTTGACCGAAGGTACCGCCCGAGGATTGGTTGTAGGTCCGAGACGAGATCACGATCGGCCGAGTACTGGTCACTTCCAGGGCGCCGGAACCGGAAACTCCAAAGGAGTCGACAATATCGCCAAGGACTTCTTGAACTCCGGGCCCGATGTTTTCCTGCAAGGTCAGGGGGCCTTCACTGCCGTGGTAGCGAAGAGTGACCGGGGCGGTCTGGTCATCCGTATTCAGCACCGCCACATCGGACCGCCACTGGCTTTGGTGGAGGCCCTGGACATGGGTGACAACGGGTACCCAGTTGACACCTCCACCTGATGCCGGCGGCCAGGCCATACTGATGCTGGTTGGATCTCCGCTCATATTGTCAATGACCGACGCGAGTGCCACGATGCCGTCACCATCCTGGACCTTCACCCATGCCCACCCGTTTTGAATGTCGATGACACCGGCCTCCTCCCAGTATGGCCGGACCTCGAGGCGCCATTCCCCTGGCTGCAGCGTGATTTCCAGTTTCGCCAGCTGGCTCCCCAGACCGTCGTAGAGTTCGAGCCCCGCGGTCGCGGCTGTTCCACCGATGTTGACAAGACCGATGTTGGTTCGAAAGCCGGGCTCTTCGGCAAGTTGGGGGAGCAGGGCCGATTCTCCGAGAAGAAGTGCCTGGTTGATTTCGGTGGCGGGATAACTCTGCCCGAAGGTTCCCCCTCCGGAGAGGTTGTAGGTCCTCGAAGCGGCAAAAACAACCGTGTCGGAGACGATCTCCAGCGCTCCGGAGCCATTGCCCCCGAGCAGGTCGACGATATCGGTAAATGCAGTCTGGGAATTCGCTGCCAGGGCGAAGGAGTCTTCGATGGCTCCGGCAACGCCGTGGAATCTCAGAGTGACCGTCGTGTGGTCTTCGCCGGGATTCAGCACCCACACGTCTGATCGCCAGGTACTGTTATGCAGGCCCGGCGCGTGTGTAACGACCGGCACCCACAGCGGCCGGCCCGGCAGCGTGAGCACCTGCACACCAGCTCCGCTGCTGCCGGCATAGACCGTGCGCCCATCGATCGGATCGAACGCCAAAGCCTCGACCCCCGGAGACGAGCCCCAGGAGCCAACCGCACTCCAGCTACCGCCAGCGTCATCCGTACGGAACACGGCGGTACTGCCGGCGTAGAGTAAAGAGGGGTTCGCCGGATCGAAGACCAGGCTGTAGACACCACGGGAGGGCAGGCCCGAGTCAGCCTCAGCCCAGCCTTGGCCCCCATCGGTCGTCTTGAATATGTTTCCGCCTATCCCCGCATAGGCAGTGTCGGGCTGGAGAGGATCCACCGCAAGGGACCAGATCCTGCCGGAATCCAGTCCGGTGCTCGCAGGGCTCCAGCTCAGACCGCCGTCATCGGACCTGAATACACCACCCTCGTTGGTCCCGGCGTACGCCCGTGTTGGATCCGAAGAGCTCAAGACGATCTCCCAGACCCGGAGGTCCGTGAGACCCGAGCTTGCGGCACTCCACGAGGAGGCGCCATCCGTACTTTGAAACACGCCGTTGTCGGTTCCCGCCAGGATGATTCCTGGGTCCGGCCCGCCTATGCAGAGTGCGTTCACCCTTGAAGTAGATAAGACCCCGCCGTTGGCCTCTATCCAGGTGTGCCCGCCGTTGACCGTGCGATAAAGGCCACGTGGCGTACCAGCGAAGACGGTGTCTGGAGCATAGGGGTCTGCGACAAGCGCGGAAATGTATCCGTGTCCGAGACCGGAACTCGCCCTGGCCCACGAAAGACCGCGATTGTCGCTTCGATAGATCCCCGCCCCACTGAGCCCTGCATACACAGTGGCCGAGTGTGCTGTGGGCACCGCCAACGAGAGAATTCTGCTCCCGACAAGTCCAGCGTTTGAAGCTGTCCAGTGGGCGCCTCCGTCCGCCGAACGAAAGACTCCCGCCCCGTTGGTTCCTATCAGCCTGTCGACTACACCAGACTGCCCGAGGTTGATCGCTTTGACGATATCAAAGGGCTGTTCGACGGTTCGTTCAAGCCAGGTCGCTCCTCCGTCGCCGCTGACCCATACGCCGCCCTCTGTGCCGGCGTAGATGGCATGAGGGGGAGCCGGATCGATGGCAAGTGCAGGCACGTAGGCGCCGCCGAGAGCGGTTCCTGCCGCCGCCCAGTCGGCACCGCCGTTGGTGGACACAAAAACACCGCCGTTCCAGGTTCCTGCGTAGAGACGGTTGGAGTCCGTAGGATCGATTTCGATGCAGTAGACGGCGCTCCCAGAGAGTCCGTTGGAGGCCTCGGTCCAGTTGGCACCTCCATCCAGGGTCTTGTAAATGCCATGGTTCAGTATCCCCGCATACACGATATCCGGGGTGGAGGACGCAGCAGCGAGGGCCTCGACAACATTGACTCCCATGCCTGTGTTTGCCGCCTCCCAAGTCTGCCCGCTGTCGGTGCTCCTGAAAACACCGTTACGGGTTCCGGCAAGCATGTTCTGGTGAGCCGAGAGTGGAATCACGAAGCTGTAGATTTGCTCGGAAGAGAGTTCAGTGCCCACCGGGATCCATGTCGCCCCGGCGTCACGGCTGTTGTAGAGGCCGTTGGTGCCCCCCGCGTAGATCGATGCGTGATCCGCCGGGTCGAAGATGATTACTGATACCGTCGCCGGTAGTCCTGAAAGCGGGCTCCAGCTCTCGCCGGCATCTGTACTTTTATAAGCGCTACTATTCGAGAGTCCCCCGTACACCACCTGGGGATTCTCCGGGTCGCGCGCCAGTGTTTGGACATACCCGGCTGTGGGCCCTCTGGCGTTCCACTCGTCGACAGCGGCTGCGGATCCTGCCGGGATCGCAAGCACAACACCTAACACTACGAACGACAAAAGCCACAATGGGATCCGCGTTTTCATTTCATGCCCCCATTCATATATCACCTGATGGTTATTCACGCCAAAGCATTCCTGGTAAATTTGTGCTGCAGGGAAATATGGTCCTTGGTTCTTGATATGTCAAGGCGTCGTCTGGGGCCTTGGCATCTCAGGTCGTGGTAGCCTCGGTATGTGCGAAAAGGAAAACCGATCCACGCCGATAAAGATCAGGCTAAAGAACTGAACCAGACGCAGATCGAGCTGCCCAAGCCCGAGGCCGATGTCGGTGGGCCGGCTTCCCCGCGGCAGCCATCTGCGATCAGAGTTGAGGTCGATGGGCACGACACGATGAACGAGTTCACCTCGGACTTTGACATCGGCCGTGACGAGGCCTGTGATGTCGTGGTTGATGAGGTCGGCGTAAGCCGGCGGCATACGGAGGTTTTTTGGGCCGGCGACAGCTGGCATGTTCGCGATCTCAAGAGCACGAACGGGACCCACCTTGAGGGCCTGCGAGTGGAGTCCGCCCAGCTCACCGGGCGCAACTCCTTGAGCCTCGGTTCCAAAGGCCCTGTGATTTGGCTGACCGTGGAGGGCGATGACGAAGACTCCGGGCATTCGGTGACGCACTACATCCGGCACTACGTAGACGGGCAAAGTTCTGCACCGGCAGCAAAGCACACACAGATGATCCGCCTGGCAATGGAAACGGTCAGTGGTCGACAGCGCCGGCGTCACCTCGGGCTGTTGGCTGCGGTGTGTGTGGTTTTCATTCTCGCGCTGGTCGCAGTTTGGCAGTATCGTGCCGCACAACTGCAGCGCAGCCTTGAAGCGGCGAACGAGATTTTTTACTCGATGAAGGAGCTTGAGCTGCGGTTGGCCCGGCTGGAGGCACGCGACGACAACACTGCCGGCGATGCTGTTGAGCTGAAAGAGGGCCGAACGCAGCTGCGCAACCTCTCCAGCAGCTACGACCGCTTCCTTGACGAGATGGGTCTGTACGACGAAACCACCTCGGAGAAACATCGCCTGGTCCTACAGATGGCGCGCTTGTTTGGCGAGTGTGAAGCCACTATGCCGGAGTCCCTGATCACCGAGGTTGACCGCTACATCGGCGCCTGGAAGGGTGATACCCGCCTCGAAAGGGCACTCAAACGGGCGGAAGTGAACGATTTTGCTGCCGAGGTCACTACAACGTTTGACCGTTACAATCTGCCGCCGCAGTACTTCTATCTGGCCCTGCAAGAGAGTGACTTTCGCCTTGACGTCTGCGGCCCGGAAACGCGCTACGGAATCGCCAAAGGACCCTGGCAGTTCATTCCAAGTACCGCCATAGCCTACGGGCTCGAGGTAGGGCCACTCTACCTGCAGCGACGCCACGATCCCCAGGACGAGCGCCACAATCTCGTCAGGTCAAGCGATGCGGCGGCCCATTATCTCCGCGACATCTACCTGCGCGAGGCGCAAGGCTCGGGCTTGCTTTCGCTGGCGATCTACAATTACGGAGGTGGCAACGTGCGGCGTGTCATCCGCTCACTGCCTGAAAGTCCCCGGGAGCGAAACTTTTGGCGCCTGCTCAGCGAACACCGGCAGCAGTTCCCCCGCGAGACCTACGACTACGTTCTGCGCATTTTCTCCGCGGCCGTCATCGGGGAAAACCCAGGGCTGTTCGGGTTCACTTTCGAGAACCCTCTGGCTGTGATCGGCGAGACCGATGCAGCCGGGAGTGCCTCAGTTTCCGTCCTTGAGTCCCAAGCCTGGGCCCCGGGAACGCCTTGAGAATGGGGGAGCGAACCCGGCGGATCATTCCCGCCCTGATCCGTTTGTCTTCCAGGCCAAAGGAATTTCCTGTCCCCTCAGGAACAACTACAATAGTATTTGACTTTGACCAGTTTGGGGGGTGAGTGCAGGGTGTGAGGGCAACCACACGTGAGGTTTCGATGTGCTCTCTTGACGGTGGAAGCCTCGCCTACCGGCGCACCGGTTCAGGGGAACCGGTTGTCTTCGTTCACGGAGTGACGTGCAACTCTTTCATTTGGCTTCCGGTCATTCCTTACCTGGAAAATCAATGGGACACCATCGCTATTGATCTCTTGGGTTGTGGAGACTCGGACAGACCTGAAAATGCCGACCTAACCATCAAGGCGCAGGCAACGCACCTCCAGCAATTCGTCGATACCATCGGCCTTGACCGTTTCCATCTTGTCGGCCACGACGTCGGCGGGGGCATCAGTCAGATCTTTGCTGTATGTAACCCAGAAAGACTCAAGACTCTAACCCTGGTCAACACCGTCGCTTATGATTTCTGGCCGGTCCAACCGGTGATCGCCATACGAACTCCCTTTTTACGGCAACTGGCCATGGCAACCCTCAACCTCGGAATACTCCGCTTGATCGTCGGTCGCGGAATTCACCACAAGGATCGTTTGACGCCGGAGTTGTTCGCCAAATTCCACAGCGAGGTCTCAGCGCCGAAGAGGCGACGTGGCTTTCTACGATTCACTCGCAGCCTGGACAACAAACATCTGCTCGAGATCACTGACGATCTTCGAAAGCTCAACGTGCCGACACTGATCGTTCGTGGAAAACAGGACGTCTATCTGAGCGCAGAAATCAGTAACCGTCTCCTCCAAGATATTTCAGGGAGTGCTCTGGCGAGTGTGGAGGCAGCAGGCCACTTCATTCAAATCGATCAGCCGGAATACTTGGCCGAACTCATAGAAAGTCATATGTCTGAAGCGATCAATGGATGATTCCGAAGAAAAACGGCGGAGAGAAATCGAGGAGAGGCTCCGCCTGACCGAGGTCGAGAACCAGATCCTGACAGAGCAATCCGAAGACATCCTTCTGCTCAGCCTCGTTGCAGAGGCTGTCGCTGACAAGAACTCCGAGGAAGAAATTATCGGTACGATCCTCGAACGGGCCTCGATTCTCAAGGAGCTGGATTACGCATGTTTCGCCGAAATCGACGGATGCATCGTCAAGGCGCTCCAGGATTATTCGATATTGTTTGAAAACAGTCGTGCTCCCGTAATCACTCTGCCACAGACGGCTGTCAACGATCTCTCTTCGCAGTCAGTGTCGGTTGTTGTAGGGCCGGAACACACGTCCGCGGCATCTGTTGTCGTCGAGGACAATACTCTCGTTCCTGTCAGTCTGCTCGCGATTCCGTTCACGGTCTCTCAAGGCTGCCAACGAGCCATTGTTTTTCTCGACCAGGCCAGACCCCCCGAACGATTGAAGGCGCTCAGTCCTCTCATCGAGCAGGTCGTCGCAATGGCGTGCACACGGCTCGAAAATCTTCACCTGATGGAGCAACTTCGACAGCTCAATTCCGACCTCGAGAACCGTGTAGCTGCTCGAACAGCCGAGCTCATGAACGCGAACCTCGAACTCGAAAAGGAACTCGCCGAACGGCAGCGAACTGCTATCGAACTGCGCCGAGCAGCAACCGTCTTCGAGAGCACCAGCGAGGGCGTAGTGATCACAAACCCAGAAAACCGGATTATCGCCGTTAACCGAGCCTTTTCTGAATTGACGGGTTATAGCGAGATCGAAGTACGAGGAAAAGCACCAAGCATTCTGCAATCCGGAAGGCACGATCGCCAGTTCTATGCCAGTATGTGGCAATCAATCCAAGAGACTGGAAAATGGAGCGGCGAAATCTGGAATCGCCGGAAGAACGGCGAGGTTTTCCCTGAACTCCTCAACATTGCTGAGGTTCGGGATCAAACCGACAGGTTGACCAATTACGTTGCCGTATTCTCAGATATCAGCGCACTCAAGGACTCGGAAGCCAAGTTCGAACATCTCGCCCACCATGATCCCCTGACCGGCCTGCCGAATCGCCTGTTGTTTCACGCACGCATGGAACATGCGTTAACGAGGGCCAAACGCACCCAATCACAGTTGGCCGTTTTGTTTCTCGACCTCGATCGTTTTAAGACGATTAACGACTCTTACGGGCATCCAGCCGGTGACCAACTTCTGCGAGAGGTGGCTCACCGCCTCG
>CBDTUG010000061.1:0-7198 GCA_965363555.1 uncultured Thermoanaerobaculia bacterium | reverse complement strand
GTTTCCTTGTGCGACGTACAGGCAGTACGACTCCGCGGAAACCCTTGCCTTCCTAGAACTTATCAAAAAATTTCTCGTTTCCGCCTCGGGAACCGTGCTGTCCCCTTCCGGGGTTTCCGGATGGGAACTAGCGAGGCCAGTCGGGCACTTTTTTGCTTCCGGAGTCGCCGGGTTACCATCAGCACATGAAAGTTGTATTTTTTGGAACTCCTGATTTTGCCGTTCCCTCCCTGGATCGGTTGATCGAGAGTGATCACCAGGTTGTCCTTGTTGTGAGCCGCCCGGACAAACCGGTCGGCCGGAAGAAGATCATGACCCCGCCGCCGGTGGTGGTGTCTGCTCTGGCGCACGGCCTGCCGGTGTGGCAGCCCAAGAGCCTCAAGGGGGCATCGGTTGAGGCCAGCCTCCGAGAGTCCGGGGCCGATGTTGCGGCGGTCGTGGCCTACGGCAGGATTATCCCGTCGCCGTGCCTCGAGGCAGTTCCTCGTGGCATGGTCAATGTCCACCCCAGTCTACTGCCGAGGCACCGAGGGCCGTCACCGATCCAGTGGGCGTTGGTCAGCGGGGACCGAAGAACAGGTGTTTCGACTATGCTGCTGGACGAGGGTCAGGATACCGGCCCCATTCTGCTCCAGGAAACGGTCGAGATCGATCCTCGGGAGACCGCTGAGGGTCTTTCCCCTCGTTTGGCGGCGATCGGCGCCCAGCTGCTGGTCAGAACCCTCGACGAAATGGAGAAGGGGGTGCTCGAATCTCGGGCCCAACCGACGGATGGCATCAGCGAAACTCCAATGTTGAGACGGGAGTTTGCGAAGATCGACTGGTCACGGCCGGCTCGGCAATTGGCCAACCGTCTTCGTGGTTTTACGCCCTGGCCCGGACTCTTCACGGTCTTCAGGCAGGACCGGCTCAAGGTCTTCGGACTTGAGGTGGTGGAGCCGCCACCGAAGGGTTCCGAACGACCCGGGGAGGTCCTTTCGGCCGGCGCCGAGGGCATTGTCGTGCGCTGCGGTAGGCAGTCGGCGGCCAGGATCACCGAGGTCCAGCGCGAGGGACGGAGACGGATGCCGGTCGACGCCTTCTTGATTGGTGAGAGAGTGAGCTGCGGTGAGCACCTCGGCTGATCGTCTGAAAGCGGCCGCACTACTGGTGCGGGTTGAGGACGGCGCCTTTGCCTCACGGCTTCTCGGCGAGGTTTCGGCGCCGGGCGTGCGAGCCAGGGTGCTGGGCGTCTTGCGGCTCCTGCGTCCGTTGGACGCTGCGATCGAGGCATCATCCCGCCGGAAGGCGGCAAGCCTCGATCCTGAGGTTCGGGTTGCCCTTCGGCTGGGTCTGTACGAGATCAAGGGCCTGGGTGTGCCGGCGCCGGTCGCCGGGGACGGCGCCGTCCATCTCATTCGGCGCCTGGGTCGGCCCAAGGCTTCAGGATTGGTCAATGCCGTCATGCGCCGAGCGCCGGCACACTGGGATCGACTGATTCGCCAGGGCGACGACGCCCTCAGGCACTCCCACCCCGAGTGGCTTTGGCGCCGATGGGTTCGGGCCTTCGGCCGGGAGGCAGCCGAGCAGGTCATGGCAGCGTCCCAAAAACCGGCGCCCCTGTGGGTCTGGTTCACCGACCCTGACGCCAGCGGCCGGTTGAGCAATGAGCAGGGCATTGAGCTGCACCAACATCCCTGGATGCCGGGGGCATGGCGGGCCATCGGGAGCGATCTGGTCGGGTCACTGCGAAAGGGCGATGCTTATGCCCAGGACCCAGCTTCCCAATTGGTGGCATGGTTGACGGCATCATTGACGCCTCCCGGCGCCGAGGTCATCGACCTATGCGCCGCTCCGGGCGGCAAGACCGCCAGGGCTGCCAGGGATGGCGTCTGGACGACGGCGGTTGCTGCCGATCTCAGTCTGGGGCGTTTGCGCCTGAGTGGCCGAGTATTTGAGACGTGCGCCGGACAAATTTTTCGGGTGGTTCAGGACGCCTCCCGGCCGGCGGTTGCCGAAGGGCGGTGGCATACGGTTGTGCTTGATGCACCGTGTACGGGGACCGGGACCCTTCGCCGCCACCCGGAACTTCGCTATCGGCTGCAACCTGACGACGCCGGCGAACGGAGCGCCCTCCAGGCACAGTTGTTGGGGCCGTCGCTGGGATTGGTTGCGCCGGGCGGACTCCTGCTCTACAGCACCTGCAGTATCGAACCCGAGGAGAACGAACAGCACTTCAAACGCCTGCCGGAGGGGTTCGAGATGGTGGATCTGATGCCGGGCCTTCCGGAAGGCACGCCGGCGATCCGGACCTCTGCGGGAGGCATTCGGCTAATGCCCCAGGAGTCGTGCGACGGGTTTACGATCCATGCACTGAGGCGCCTAGCCCGCACTTCTCACCAGTGATCTACTACGGCCGCCGAAGCACAGCCCCCAGCGGCCTTTTCTCGCCTCGGCGTGCTCCAGCCCACGCTGGTCGCTTCGCGACCTCCACGGCTTCGCCGTGTTTGCCCTCCGGGCAAAGCGCGATGTCCCTACGTATGTCAAGTACAAGCCGCGCCCCTCGGGTCGAAAACCCCCCTGGGCACAGCACCTCGACGGCCTCGCGACGAAAACCGGTGAGAAGTGCGGGCTAGTGGTATGATCGATCTCAATAGTGATCCAAAATTTGAAAGGGGATAAGAAATGACACTTGAAGTGGTTCGTGACGTACTTGGTTGGAGTGGTGTTCTGAGCCTGGGGATGTTGCTTTTTTGGTGGTTGTTTTTCGTCTTTGGCCACGATCTCATGTATCGGATGCATGGGAGATGGTTCAAACTGTCGGTTGAGACTTTTGATACCGTTCATTACGCGGGCATGTTGTTTTTCAAGGCATGTATTATGGTGTTCATCATCATCCCGTACCTTGCTATGCGTATCGTTGGCTGATCACTCTGACGCAGCGGCTGATTTTCCATCGAGATACGGCAGGAAGAAGATCAGTGCCATGCCCGGCACGGTGGCGGCGAAGGTGAAGGCGAAGAAGGTCTGAAATCCCCAGGCCTCGGCGATGAAACCGCTCAAGACGCCGGAAAACGTAAAACTGACGCTCATCAAGGCGGAGAGAATGGCGTAGTGAGCTGCCTTGTGGTTGGATTTGCAACAGCGCATCAAGTAGACCATGAAGACCGCGGTGCCGAATCCTGAACCGATATTTTCCAACGTGATGACACCGGCCAACAGGTTGAAGTTTGGAATACCGAGTTCCGGGTGACCGATCAGGTTCTCGTAGCGGCCTGCTACGGCCATGTAGAGCAGGTTGAGGGTGTTCTGCGCCAGAATAAACGGCCAGATCCAACGCTTGAGTCCGAATTTGGCGATCAGATAGCCGCCGAGCATCGTTGCGCAGATCATTGCCCAGATGGCGATGCTGTTGGCCCAGCCGAATTGCTCGGGCGTCATGCCGATCTCTCGAAGGAAGGCATAGCGCATTTTGAGAAGGAATGACTCGCCGGTGCGTAGGAAAACAACAAATCCCAAAATGACACCGATGCGAGGCTGATCGAGGAAATCGACGAACGCATCGGCGTAATACGATTTGCTCATCGACATTCGGCGTTTCAGGAAGGGCACGAAGGCCAGCAAGGTCAGCAGTGCCAGAAGTAATACAAGACCGATCCAACCGCTGGGAGAGATCGATTTCAGAGGAGAAGTGTCGATCAAATGTTGGATAGTGTCGGAACCAATGACCAGCTTGAGGCCAGCAATGGTCAGGGCGACTACGGTTCCGATCAACAGGGTCTTGAATGTCAGGATATTTGAAAAGAGGTCGCCGAAAGAGCGTTCTTGTGTTTCGATGCGAGGCAGGAAGACCAGGTGATAGAGGGTCAGCAGCAACATCACCAGGGCAACGACGATCAGGGTCGGAAACCACCCCCACCGACCGTAAATAACAAATGCTGGGCCAGCGATCAAGAAGACCGCCCAACGGAAGGCCATCGATCGGAAACCGACGTATTTGGACTGGTCGTCGGTATTCAATGCCTCCAGGTAATAACCGTCAATCGCAATGTCGTGGGTTGCTGCGAAGAAGGCCAGGATCATGAACAAGACTGAAGAAATAATCAGGACGTGACTCATCGTCGTCGACAGCGCCAACAACACCAGCAAGGCAGTGATGGCAATTTCGATCCGAACCAGCCACGAACGCTTGGTCGCATACTGGTCGAGGAATGGCCCCCAGAGAAACTTGAGGTTCCAGGGCAAATGGAAGAGCGAAGTCAGGCCGACCATCTGAAGGCTGGCGCCGGCCTCCTTGAAGATCGCCTCGGCCAGTTGATGGACCACGGCATAGGGGTAGCCCTCGGCAAAGTAGGTTGTCGACACCCAACTCGCTGGGTGGCGGATCGTCCTTTCCCACAGCGTTCGGAGTTTCATGCGGTCCTGTGTTTGATCAGGGCCGCTGCGGTAGCCCCCAGACCGGCCAGAGCGGCCAGAACGATCCACACCAAGAACCAGTCACCCGAGGCGTCGAGAATGGCTCCTGCGATCGGAGGTCCAAAGACCGTACCCAGGTTGGAAAAGGCTGTGATGAAGCCGAATGCGAAGCCCACCCGAGCAGCCGGCACGATTCGGGCGGGCAGGGCGTAGGTCGCCGTCGGTACGGCCGCTGCGCAGAGTCCAACCAGGATCATTGCGGCCACCGCACCAACCGCCTCAACCGCCATCAGACCTAGTGTCAGGGCCAGGAGTACCAGGCCGCCGAAGACCCATGCCGCAGGCCGGCCAATGCGGTCGATCACGGCGCCAAATACAGGGCTGAGGATCAGCGCCATCCACATGATCAATGTGACCGTCGTTAAGCCCCGTTGCCCGCCGCCGACCCATTGCGGGGCAAAGGTTGGGACTGATGCGAAAGCGGCGAAGAACAGCATCCATGCCACTGAGAGCATGATAAGCGGTCGGCCGACGGCCGAGTTTCTACTTGTGGTCGAGGCCTCTGGAGAAGGTTGATCTCCGCCCCGTCTGGGGACCGCGATGTTGTGGAGCGGAATGGCCAGAAGTGTCAATGCTGCCAGGGCAGCCAGTTCGCCACGCCAGCCGAAGGCATTGAGCATCAAGGAGTGGCTCGAGAAGATAGAAATCATGCCTGCCGGGTAGACCGCCATGAAAATGCCCATTGCCAGCGCCAACTGTCGCCCTGAAAAGGCCTCAGTCAGTAATCGCGCCAAGAGCAGGTTTATCACCAGACCGCCGATGCCGAAAAAGAAGCGCCCGATCAAGAGGAAGGCGTAGCTGGGCGCTGCCGCAAACAGGGACGCGCCGATCAGCATAACCAGCAACCCGACATTGCCGGCAGCCCGCGGCGGCCATCGGTCAATAGCGGCGCCCAGGGGGATCGAAAGAAAAATGGCGGGAATGGCGATCGCGCCCACCAGAAGTCCAATCTGGAAATTACTGAGGCCGAAGTGCACGATCAGCTCTGGCACCAGCGGCGGCACGGCAAAGAAGGTTGTTGCCACAGCGAAGAAACTGACAACCGCAGAGAACATGAGCAACCAGCGGTTGGTGGGCAGGGCGTTAATGGTGTTTGTCACGGAGGGAGTGTAGCGGAGATGCTGGGGCAGGCCCCTTCAATTCGAAAGAGATTCTCTTCACCCGCCACTCCGCCCAGCGCCCTGCCGTGGCGGTGGCCCATCCTCGACCAACTGAACGCGGTCGAGGTACCAGCCGTCCAGGCCATTGCAGCCGTCGACTCCCAAGGAAAAGCGAATGACCACAGTTTCATCCGGGCCGGCGACGCCTCCGAGTGAGACCTGGGTCTGGCCCCACGAACCTCGGACCGATCCGGCATCCGATCCTGTGAAAGCCCAGCGCCCCGCCAGCGGATTATCGTTGCCGTCGCCGCCGCTCTTCAAAATTGAAGGATATGAATTGAAACGGAAGGAGGCAAGAGGCAGGTCAAAGAATGGTCGTCCCTCAACCGAGACCTCGATCAGGCCGCCGTCCCACTGGCCTTCGGTGGCGACGTAGTGGTCGATGATCAGGAATACCTCTCGGCTGTCCGACGGGATCGTCACCGGTGGGCTGTCCAGATGCATGACGCCGGACTGGTCGTCACTGCCGGGATTGCAGTCGCCGATGAAGACGGAGTCGATGGCGAAGGCGGCCCCATCGCCGTCACTGCCTTCCGGTGGATCGCTGACCCATAACCAGTCACGGGAATCATACTCGTTGTACACGCCCTCATTGGAGACACTCCAGGCCGTCGCTCCGGAGATTGCATCACTGCTGAAGTCTTCGTCGAATAGAACTCGGGATCCTGGGAACGATGGGGGAGAAGGCGCGAGCATGGGTTCGAATGTGCACTGGTCCGGCGACAGACGCATTTCGACCGCGAGCATGGCCGCGGCGACTTGGGTGCAGTGAGCCGCGGAGATTCGGTCCGGACTGAGGTTGCCGGTCTCGAGATCACTAAGATTTGCGCCGATCAGATCGGTGCAGGAGAGCTCAATCAAGTCTGCGTGATCGAGAAAGTCCGTCGTTGGAACCTGGTAGATGCTCATCGCTCGCCACCAGATGTGGGCGCTGCGGGTCAGACCGATGCCCGATATTTCGAATCCGTTGAATGCACCGCCGTCAGTCACCAGGGCAAAAGCGTGGTTGGGAATGCCGGAGTTGGTGTGCACTCCGCCGCTATCGTCTTCGCCGCATTCATAACGTTGGTCCGAGACCCGAGTCGGGTCGCCGAAGCAGGCTGGGTTCCACATGTCGCGAAAGGTGCCGAAGATCGAATCCTCGCCGATCTGCCAACGGAGAGAGTTGTCGGTCGAGGGGCAACTGCCGTCGATCCGTCGGGTGTCCGGCGTGTCAGACCCTCGTCCGTTAAGCCGATCGGCAATCTCTCCGAAGATATCGCTGGTTGCCTCGTTGATGGCCCCTGGCTGAAATCTGTAGAAAAGGGCGTGTGTCTCTGACGTATAGGCGTGGGCCCACTCGTGGGAGACGATGACGTCCGCGACCATGCCCCGGCAGAAGTTTGTCGTCCGGCCATTCCAGAAGGCGTTGGGGCACTCGTCGTATTCGAAATCCTGGATCGAGTGCATCGTCGCGTGAAACCCGTCCCACGAGAGGAAATTGCCGTCGGAGAGATTGGCGAACAGTGTGTAGATATCCAGGCTGCCGAGGATCAGGTCGTTGACCTCAACATTGTCGGCCGGATTCGATCCGCTATACGGGA